>JBDTHH010000170.1:0-8693 GCA_039937055.1 Ktedonobacteraceae bacterium
TAGTGGTATTGCCGTTCGCGTCCTTCTGTGTGGCGATCTGACCATTCGAAGTGTGCGTATAGGTCAGGCCGCTATTCGATGTATTATCAGTTGCTGAGAGTAAGTTCCCGTTGGAATCGTAGGCGTAGTTGGTTAGGTTACCTTGCGGATCAGTTTGAGTAAGTGGATAAAACTGGTTTGTTGCTCCGCTCGGCGGGTACGTAAAGCTCGTCGTCGCGCCTGACCCGTCATTTGAGGTAGTCAGGTTATTGTTAACATCAAATGTAAACGTACTCATATCGCCTAAGGCGTCTTGCTGCTGCGTCACATTGTAGTTGAGCGCGTCAAAGCTATGCGAGGAGATATGCCCCAGCGCATCCTTTGTATACGTAATCTGCAAATTGTTGTTGTGAACATAGGTAGTACTGTGCCCATTCTGGTCAGTCACTACCGTACAGGGCAGTACCGGGGAGGTAATTCCGCTACAGGCGCTATCGGTACTCGCGTGACATTTGATTGAATGCCAGCTTTGTGCAGAATAACGTGCCTATCTGTTTATACGGCCTTCCAAAGAAAAAAGGTAAATTTTTCTCCTTTCTATTGATAGCATGCGGTACAGAATAGGGCAGGGAAGCCAGGGATAAGATCGAAATTCGAATGGCATAAGCACTTACAACTTTTGGTAAATCTAATTGCTTAGAGCGAGCTAAGTGCTTCATCTCAAGTATAAAAGATAAATATAATAAAAGCAAGTATAAATGAAGCAAATTCAGGGCAAGCGCATCTAATTAACCCCAGCGAGGGCATACTGAAGAGAAGGTTGAAATGCGCGATGCTAAAGAATCAAAAGTGGCGGGTTGTACGTTCTACCAAGAGAACATGCAACCCGCCACTTTTCAAGCTGACTGATGGGAAGCTACATTGCAGCGACAACCGGGCCAGGCTCACGACGACACACACTGAAATAAATCGAGTTGGGAAGATTCAAGTGGTGAAACACTGCGGCTGAGCGGCGTCACCACCAGAACATCATAACCAGGCTGAGAATAAAAACGTGCCGCGTGATATGTGACATGGAGCGCAACCAGGGCCTGGAAAATATGCGGTTGGATATCATCATGAGGGATAATAAAGAGCATGCTCGCCCGGTTGGCATGCAGAACGGCCTGGGTGTAAGCTGGCAGGCGATTGACTGCAAAACCAGGGTGCTGCACGGGCACAGGGTCGGCGCCAATAATGGTCAAATGGCTTTTGAATACCAGGGGATAAGCGAGCATGTTATGGGCCCATAAGAAGTGAATGTGCTGCTGTTCTAAATAGTTGAGGACGGGAGTGTTATCCCAGGGGTCAAAGATGCAGTAGTTTGACTGATATGTCTCTCCTGCACTGGTGAACGCATAGGGCAGCGCCTGCGCAGCCAGACTAAGGACAAGTGCGAGTGCTAGCAAGCTATTTGCTAGGCGCTGATGAAGCCAGCGGTTGGCATGTGGCGAGCGTATAGCCTGCCATAGTAACACGAACACGGCTGCAAAGAAGAACGGCAGAGCCAGGGAGGCGGGAGTAGCGTAGCGTCCTGAAAAATCATTCGTGCAGCCATAAAGTACCTCAAATCCTCCCACCGCTGAGGCACAAAAGATGCCAGTAGCAACACCTGCAAAGAGTGCTGGCAAGCCAATGAGTCTGCGTATGGTGGCTCCCTGCGTTGTTGGCAAAAAACACATGCCCAGGGCGAGGATAATGGCTCCCAGGGCGAGGATAAAAAGCGCTGTATGTAACCCCAGTAAAGAGCTACTTTCTTGAGGAAGCGCGCCACCAATGAGGCGCGGGGCAATGCAACTCTCGAACGATTGAGCTACATTGAGCGCGCTCATGAAGCGCATCTGCAGGGTCTCGTGTCCGCTCAAGCTAAAAACGTACGTAATATTTGCCCATTGATTTGTTGCACCCCAGACAAGTGCAGGAGCCATACCTATGACAGCAGTGCATACAGCAAGAGGAAGCAGGAGAAGCTCGCGCACTATGGGCATCGCGGTTCCTCGCCTGCGCCATTGCAGCAGGAAGGCGCCGAGAATCCACAGTGTTGCGGCTACTACAGCCGAAAGAATAAGCGGATTAACCCAGAGGCCAAGGCCAACAATGAAGCCGATCCCTGCCCAGCGCCAGGCCATTTCGCCCTGGTTGGCGCCGCTGAACCAACGGCGTGCCAGTTGGAAGCAGGAGAGCAGCAGGAGGAGTATAAGGACAAACGTTTCGATGTAGCCGCCCAGCATATGAAGTTCCAGGACACCATCATATAAAGGGACGATAGCAGCACACAGGCCCGCAACCCTCATAAATCGCCGGCGCGCTGCTTGTGAGAGAGATGACGCCTCGGCCAGGGCGCCAGCAAAACGCCAGGTCAACCACACGAGTACGAGAGAGAGCAACGCAGCTTCCAGGCGCATAGCCCAGACGGAGACGCCGAACACAGCAAACAGCGTTGCCACCAGATAGGCCTCCAAACTTCCCATGTAGGGCTGGCCGTAAAAATAGATGGGGAATTCACCATGCAAAATGCGCTGGGCCTGAATACCCACCATGGCCTCGTCACCATCTATCACGCCATGCGTGTGAATGATCAGCCATATCCGCAATGCGAACGCCAGAAGCAGGCACAGCCAGAGTGGCGAGAACAGCAGGGTCGATCGCTGTATGATGGGTTTCTTTTGGACGGGAGCAGCCGGTACGGATATGTCTGTACTCATTCTCTCTACCTAAATTATACTTAACAATTTACCCTATCCCAGCGTGTGAGGATTCGTCTGGGGCTTTATTTTAACATATAAATCTACTGAATCTTTCTTCGTTCTATAGAGCATAGGAGGAATGCCAGCGCCCAGCGCCCAGCCCTCTTCCTCTCGACACTCGTTGAGCGCTTGTGAAGAGAGGTGCGTTGGTGCGGAGAAGAGGGTAGCAAGCTTGCCGTCTTGATCTAGCTCAGCCAGCCAGCGGACCATAGCCCTCACCTGGGCCTGGTCGCGAATGGCGAGCATTGGATCAAGCCGGCCAGAGACAAGGCCTGGCCAGATTTCGGCGTGGAGAATGAAGGGACCCTGCTCAGGAGTGGGGGAAGGTGTGAAGCCGGTTTCGAAAGGCCAGACGAGACTTATGTTGGTGAGCGCGGGATCGTCACGCAAGCGCTGGAGGGCCGGGATGCCGACGAGAGCCTGACCGCCGGCGCTGCCGTTGCCGTAGAGCTTCCAGATGGGCTGCATGCCACGCTCCAGGCGATCCACCTGGCGGAGGCGCTCCAGTGCCAGGCCGAGCCGTACTGGATAGGGATAGCCAGGGCTTGTCGGCGCCAGGGTAGGGAAACGCGTTCCCAGTGGACAGCCCCAGAGCGGCCCTGGTATCGGCTCGCCACACTGCACATTCAGCGCGGCGGCGACCGTGAACCTGTTATTGCTGTTATCAGGATGATCCACGATGAGCCGGCTTAATGTGTTCCAGATGCGGCGCCAGGGGGACGCATCACCGCTCAGATCGAGCGCGGCAGCATAGCCGGCTGGATACCCATAGGGGAAGTCGAAACCGAGGAATACGCGCCGTCCATGCTGCGTGTGATGGAGGAGCCGAGTACGGATATAGGTGATGCATGCCTGTCGCGTGCGCCAGTACGTTTCACCTGGCGTTTTAGCAGCAGGCAGCCCGGCTGCGCATTGTTCGCCAACCCACAACGCATCGCGAGAAGGTGCTGCCGGGCTGGGTGTATTGCGTGCGCTCCAATCGACGGCGAGATACGTATCGAAGAGGCGTCTCATGCTTGTTCAGAGGGGGGGGGTGGTTCAGGGGTAGAGACGGGTGGCTGTTCAGCAACATCCTCCTGGCTGGTTACCACACTGCGTGCGAGCAAGGAGTTGGGCAGTGAGATGGTGCTGCCCTGTCCATTCGCGTCAGTGACCTCCAGAACAGTGTAGGCTCCAGAAGTTGAACGCACTCTGCCGCTATACTCACCACAGGTCACGCGCTGGCCTGGCTGAAAGTTCTGGCGCACGTAGTAGCCGGCAATCACATTGCGCGCCGCTTCGCGCGATCCAAAGCCGAACGTCAGAGCTATTGCTAATCCCGCTGAAGCAATGATAATCGTCAGGCTTGTCGTGAGAATGGTAGTATCTACGCCCATCGTTGAGACTGCTAAGACCATAACGAAGGCCACAATCGTGTATTCGATAATTCTGCCCAGGGTCTTGCCATAGGTAATATTGACATTGTCGGCCACGCTTGTGACGGCATTTCCCAGAAAGCGGGCGAGCATTGAGCCGATAATGATGAGCAGCGCAGCACTAATGGCTCTGGGAACAAAGTGGAGGATACTATCTAAAAGGTCGGCGACCACGGTGAATTCCATCAGGCGCACGGCAGTTGTGGCAAAGCTCAGTAGCAAGAAGAAGAACACGATCTGCACAACTATTTCAGGTAAAGCGGCCTTCACGCCTAGCCCGCGCATGGTGTCATGGACACCGCTGCGTTCGACGCGCTGTTCAAGGCCGATGTGTCGAAACACAAAGCGCATGATCCAGCGTACTACCCAGCTTATGATGTAGCCAATAATCAGAATGATCAGGCCATTGACGAGCCGGGGAATAAAAAAAACAATGCTAGTAAAGATCTGAGTCAGGGCCTGAAGAACGGGTTGAATGCTCATGTCGTCCTTCCCTTTCCACACCGTCCAGGTGTCTGGCGATTAGATCCCTGGCTGTAAGCCAGGCGTTCTTGAGGCTGCACCTGGTCCAATGAGCGCGCCTATCACATTAAGCAGCTCCACCAGCCAGAGACCGAAGGCCTTTGACGATAGATCTAGCAACTCCACCCCTGTGTGCTGCGCACGCACGCGTGCAAGCAGCCTGGCTTCAAAGCCGGCCGGTATGCGCAGATCGGTATGTTCGGCCTGTAGCGCGATCAGGACTGCCCGGATCTGACGCGCAAGCTCAACCTCTCGCTGGCATTGTGGGCATTGTGGTAACATTGCCTCGGCCTCAGCCTGTAGCTCGGCTGAAAGCGTGCCATCTACCAGGTCTGGCACGAGTTGAGAAAGCTCTTCACAGTTCATTACTTGATCCCCTTTTTTAATTTTGCCTCGCCAGCGGCAGGCACAGAGAGCGTCAAAGAGGGCTTCCCACACAGGTGATCGAAGATTTCCTGAAAGGCCAGTCTTGCGCGGTGAATGCGCATCTTTACAGCGCTAAGACCCGCCTGAAGCATGGTGGCGATCTCATCATAGCTCATATCGTCGAAGTCGCGCAACACCAGGAGCCGGGCCTGCTCGCGGTCTAACTTCTTGAGGACGCGATTGATGCATTCGCGCAATTCGGCCTGGATGGCCCGCTCCTCCGGTCCTGGCTCTGGCGAATGAACTTGTTGGAGCGCGTCTGTCTCTCCTGAAGAGTCGTTATGACCACTATTCAAGGTGCCAGTCGTTTGCGGGCGACGCTTGATTTTATCGAGTGCATCTAAGGCACTGTTGGTGGCTATGCGGTATAACCAGCTTGAGAAGGACGCCTGCTGCTCGAAGGTGCGCAGGTGATGGTATACCTTGATAAAGACTTCTTGGGTGATATCCTCGGCCTCTTCTTTGTTGGAGACCACGCGGTACACCAGGCTATAGACGCGATTCATATGTCGTTGCACCAATAACTCATAACTGCGAGTATTCCCAGGCAACTCTTTCTTGCAGCGAGCAACTAACTCGTCGTCGGTAGGCACTGTCATGGCACGCAATACTCCCTGCACGCACTATATTGTTCAGTTCTAGCGCTGTTCTTGATCGATGCTATTATATTTCTGTTTCCTTTTTGTGTCTAGTTGTGTGTGCGATATGCGTTCCTACTGGACTGTCAAACTTCAATCAACAGGTATCAAGCCGAATCCCTACGCGGATGGGGGGGCTTCCTTTTCGGCTTCCGTTCACGTCTATGAGGCAAGTCACGCCCTACAGACACTCCTACATGGCTGCGGCAAGCCGAATCCCTACGTGACAAGTTAGACGCTATCCTTAAGAAAAAGTCACACCCGGTGATGCTGTTTCTTTCTCTCAAGTTGGATGGTGGTCATCGTTTGTCTCCCTCATGAAATTCTTCCGCTTGCTCTGACCGCACTCTCACTGTATAGTCCGATTTGTATCATTATGTATCATCATCTATAGAAACGTGGCCTATCCCTTCGGGTGACTTTTCTTCCGACGTGCCGTCTAAGAGGGAAGTGGGGTACAGGTGCGTTAGTGTGCTGGCTTACACCCATTTTAGCTGGAGAAAGTGAATGGAACGGACTCACTCAACTTTTGCGCTCTTTATCGAGCAGGAGGTCACAACCCTTGCTCAGCGGCGATATATTCCGAATATTGATGATGGTCGACTCGAATTGACTGTAAAACATTCCTGGAAACGTCTCCCGCTGAGCTTCGCCGAGACCCCTGAGCAACCGTGTGGCCTGGCCCTGCGGATTGGCTATACCGGCAAGCAGGAGGCAGACCTGGCAATCTATCGCTTGAAACCAAGGGGAACAGGCGGGTATACGATTACCCTGCCATTGCTCTATATCTTGCAGGATGGAGTTTTTGTCCCCTATGGGTCATAAAGGTGGACTATTTCTATGCTTCTGTCTCTTCGGGGATCTGGTAGAGCTGCTCCAGGCTCTGGCCCTTCGCGCGCTGGATACGTTCGACGCGCTTGCTGAACTGCATGGTCGAGAAGTCGAGGTAGTCCTCGATCTTCAGGCCAAAGGGTACCTCTTCATCCTCAGGATTCATGGCGAAGAGTTCGCTGATCATGCCATGCGCATACACGAGCAGTTCATTCATGTATCCTTCGATGACATCCCACAGGCTGTTGTCCTGGGCCACCAGGCGCGAGAGCAGGTAGACGCCGTAGGCAAGGTGGCGCGACTCATCGCGTTTAAGATAGCCGATGCCCTTCTTCAGGCCCGGCATAATGTTGTTGCGCTCAAGCATATTGAAGTAGGCATGGTAGCCGGTCTCGGCCAGGACACCCTCCACGATCATGTTATAGACGGTGGATGCGCGCGCCAGGGCCACCGGAGATTGGTCGCTCAGCAGGGTATGCATGGTGCGTGGGAGTTCCTCGTAGAATATTTTGCGGTAGCTGGGGGTGTGATGGTGGTGCAGGTCGCCGTGCTCGTTGGCTACCTCGTCCAGGTAGCGGCGAAAGAATTCTGTATGCTTGGCCTCTTCCCAGAGAAAGGTGGTGAGGAACATCTCTTCTTCGATGCGGTTCTCCTGTGCGATGACCATGATCAGGGGCAGCAGGTCGAGCGTCACGCTCTCTTCGCCGGCCTGGAAGAGCGCGGTTAAGTTCAGCAGAGATTCCTTTTGCCTGTCGGTGCATTGCTGCCAGTCGAGGATATCCTGGGTGAAGTCGATGTCGCGCGGGTCCCAGATGCCCAGCTTCTTCGCCTTGTGGTACAGGCGCATGGGGAGGATGTCGTGACGCAATCCCTGGGTCCCGGTCGTCGTGAAGCCAGCGTGAGTCGCCAGTGTCATCGTGGTATGCCCTTTCTTCATGGTTGCATAGTAGGGTAGGAACCGGCGCTGCCTGGCCGGGCCTGCCTGCCACAAGGCAGAGTGCTCCAGGTAAACGATTGTAGCGTGCGTGTCAATGGCTGTTGTGCCGCCCAGCAATTCTTGTGTATATGATAGCAGGCTTTTTTAGCGAGTGTCAACGCCTTCTGTTTGCACGAGTAGGGCCATCCGCGTAGAGAGTACCATTTTCCTCTATTTTTTGCTATACTTAGCGAGAATAGAGCATGTTCATTTATAGAACGTGCCTTGAACAACTGTAGCGCTATAACAGGTGAGATACGTACATGTATGTACAGCAATCAAGGAGGAGCTGATATGACATACGCCGTGGATGGCCCATCCTCAAAGCGCTTTTACTGGCCAAACGTAGGGACTGTTCTTGTAGCCATGCTTTTTCTGTGTGCCATCGCTTTAGCTGCCTGCGGGGGCAGCCCGACCACCAGCAACACGACTGTAAAGGGAGGCAGTATTTCGGTGGGGCTGGTCTCGGAGCCGCAAACGCTAGACCCGCTGAAGTCGGTCACGCTCTATGACACCGATGTCATGGCGAATATGTACGACTCTCTTTTCCAGTACGATGCGCAAAATGTGATTCATCCTTTACTGGTCTCATCGTACTCGTATGCCTCGCCGACGGTCCTCAATCTGACACTGCATACAGGCATCACCTTCCAGGATGGCACGCCCTTCAATGCCGATGCCGTCCTCTTCAACCTCAATCGTTTCATCAATAACAAAGCGTCACCCCGCTATTCAGATGTGGTCAGCATTGCCTCCGTACAGAAGGTCAGCGATAACCAGGTCCAGATCACCCTCAAGCAAGCGTATGCGCCGCTGCTGGATAAATTGACTGGTCAGGTTGGGATGATGCTTTCACCGGCGGTTGTGAAGAAGTTGGGCACGAAGCTGGGGAATGCGCCCATCAATGCTGGCAGCGGAGCCTTTACCTTTGTCGAATGGGCCAAAGGCGATCATGTGCTGCTCAAGGCGAACCCTCACTACTGGCAGAAGGACGCCGCCGGGAACGCGCTGCCGTACCTGCAATCTGTGCGCTTCCGCGCCATCACCAATACATCGGTCATGTACAGCAACTTGCAAACCAACTCCATCCAGATTGCCTCGACGCTTGGACCGAGCGATG
>JBDTHH010000171.1:0-3358 GCA_039937055.1 Ktedonobacteraceae bacterium
ATTAGCCAAGATGTCTTATGTGGTTGCGCCTGTAGACAGTATCGGTTAGAATAGCAGCAGTTCATGTCAACCCAACAATTGTGCTGCCCATGAGCGTGGAGGAAAGAATGGTTGATCTAAAACAGGCACTGGGCCGATTTTTGACGATCCCAGGGGTACGAATGGCTATCCTGGTGGGGCGCGATGGCCTGATCATCGAGGGGCTACCACGGGATAGCAAAGAGGATATCGAGGCGGTGGGGGCGATCATGACCACGGGATTGGGGGCAGCAGAGGCGTTGGGACAGGAAATCTCGCGTGGTGGGGTTGTCAGTGCTTTGATGGAGTACGAACATGGCCTGGTGTGCGCTGATCCCATTGGAGACTTCGCCTTGATTGTCACGCTATTCGACAACGCGTCCAGTATTGGGCGTGTGCGTCATATGGTAAAAGCCAGCCGGGATGAAATTCTCGAGGCACTGGATATAGCATAGGTGAGCTAGACATACAAAGACGTGTGGACCGTATCGTGTGTTAAGCGTCCAAACGAAGGGCGGCGCGTACATGGAACAATTAACCAATCTCGTTATTTCGGATCGCGAACTGACAACTATCACGACTGCGCTGAACAAGCTCATGAGCGACACCAGCGCCACCTCTGTCATGTTGCTGGACAAGAGTGGCCAGGTGATCGCGAACCAGGGCAACGGCACGCGGCGCAATGCCACCTCGTTGGGAGCGCTGCTGGCGGGCGCGTTTTCATCGTCGCGCCAGGTGGCCGAGCTGCTGGGCGAGAAGGATTTTCGCACGATCTTCCAGCAGGGGATGCACGAGAACATTTACACCACCCTCGTCGAAGAACAGTGGCTGCTGGTGATCGTCTTTGACAAGCTCACGCATATCGGCCTGGTGAAGGTGCTCTCCAAGAAGGCGACCGACGAACTGGCTCGTATCCTGGAGCGCGTGAAGGTAGACACAACGCGCACGAAGTCTTCGGTGATCAATGTACAATTTCGCTCCTCGGTTGAGGACACCATTGATCTGCTCTTTCGCGATTAGAGGTATCGTGTACCTATGGCGCTTATCAATATTGCGACGCACGAGATCCACTGCAAGATCGTCTATTACGGCATTGGATATTGTGGGAAGACCACGAATCTACAGTATGTCTTCAGGAGCATCAACCCTAACGCGCGCGGGGAGATGATCTCGATAGCGACTGAGACCGAGCGCACGCTCTTTTTTGACTTTCTGCCCCTCGATCTTGGCAGCGTGCATGGCTTTCGCACGCGCTTCCACCTGTATACCGTCCCCGGCCAGATCCTCTACGAGCGCACGCGCCTGGCCGTCCTGAACGGCGCGGATGGCATCGTCTTCGTGGTAGATTCGCAGGCCGAAAAGTTTGAAGAGAACGTGCAGAGCATCGCTGAGCTGGAGATGAACATGCGCCGCATCGGCAAGGACCTTGGCCGCTTCCCCTTCGTCATGCAATGGAACAAGCGCGACATGCCCTCCGCCCTGCCCGCTCATGTGCTTGAGCGCTACCTCAACCGCCGCCGCGTACCCAGCTTCGAGGCCGTGGCCTCAGCGGGGCCCGGCGTCTTCGCGACCCTGCGCGCCATCAGCAAGGGCGTGATGGCGCAATTATAACGGCGGGACGCGCCTGTCGGCGTTTGATCCATGTCCGTGCTAGAGTAAGACGCTGGCAATCCCCGCCAGCGTTACCACGACCCCGATAATACTCGTCAGCGATGGAATCTCGTGAAGCAGCAGAATGCCCAGAATGATGCCGCCGGTCACCTCTTGTGTGGCGATCAGGTTGGCGTAGGTGGCATGCACTTTGCGGATGGCGGCATTATAGAGAGTGTGGCCGAAGCCCAGGGGAAAGACGCCCAGGGCGATCACCGCCGCCACCGCGCCGGGTGGGTAGGCGTGACGGAAGGCGAAGTAGAGCACGATGGGTAGCAGCCAGAGCGCCGCCAGCCCGTACACGTTGGTCGTATAGCGGAAGAGCGGGTGGCGTGCCCGCTCGCCGCGTCCCGCCACCGAATAGATCCCGAAGCAGAGCGCCGACACAAGTGCCAGACTATCGCCCAGCAGCATGCAGTGGCCCGTGCTAATGGAGCAGGCGGTGTAATGAGGTTCAAACCCGGCCATGATCGCCACCCCGATCACCGCGATGCCGATGCCCAGGTACTTTCGTATAGCCAGAGGTTCATGGAGCACCAGGGCAGAGAAGAGGGTCACGAAGATCGGCGAGGTGTAGGTGATAGCCAGAGAGTGTGCAATCGTGGTGAAGCTGAGTGAGGCGATGTAGAAGATGAAG
This sequence comes from Ktedonobacteraceae bacterium, assembly GCA_039937055.1. Taxonomy (GTDB): domain Bacteria; phylum Chloroflexota; class Ktedonobacteria; order Ktedonobacterales; family Ktedonobacteraceae; genus JALYTT01. Next base: position 2,306 of record JBDTHH010000171.1, read on the forward strand.
TGGAGTGCCGTCACTAGGCCGTAGAAGAGGAAACGGGGGAGTTCGTGTCGCTTCAGCAGGAGCCGCTGGCGGGTGAGCAGGCCCATAATGGCGACCAGCAGGGCCGCGATGGCCAGGCGCCAGAAGGCGATCTCAACGGAGTTGAACGGCTGCGACCAGCGAATGAAGACGGGGCTGGTGGAGAAGAAGAAGACGGCCAGGCAGACGTAGAGAATCCCGCTCCACGAGGGTGTGTGCTGTTGCGGGTGTATCTCAGTGCTCGGATTCTCGATAGCGGCCGGCCTGGATTTCATCGAGGCGCGCTCCTTCTGTTCCGGTTCAGCCTCGCAGCGTCGCCACCAGGCGTTTCGGATTGAGTGCCAGGTCGATAGCATCGATGGGACCCAGTGACAACACATCGGCGGCCTGCAACGCGCTGATAGCTACCCCCTCTGTCGTGAGAATGGCCACCCCCACGGCGGCCAGTCGCAGCATGCCCGCGTCGTTCACGCCGTTGCCAAAAGCGATCACGTTATCAGGTCCCAGTTGCTCGACAAAGCGTGTTTTCTCCTCGCCGGCAGAGATCAGGCGCAGCGGGAATTTAAAGGCCTGCTCCAGTTCAGCAATGTTGCCATGCGTCCCCGCTGTGAGCAAGCGGATAGAAAGAAAGGCCGCCAGATGCTTCAGACGGCCAACAGTCCCCGGAACCGGCTTCCCATCAATGGCCAGCGTCCCATTGATGTCAAAGACCGCGTGTTGTAGCTCGATCACCCCTCTGCCGGGAATATCAAGTTTAATACTCAAGCTGCCCTCTCCCCCTCTGAAATACAGGCGCGTTTCTACACTCTCGGTTACTATGTGACAGTATATCTTATATGTGTTCGTTGTACCAGCGCTGGTTGCGCACCCGTGTGCCGGCCTCGCATGCGCGGCCAGGTAGGAGGCCCCAGAGGCACCCCAAGGGATGCCTGACACGGATGCGGCAATCCGAATCCCTACGCGGATGGGGGCGGCTGTTGAAAAAAAGGGGGAGCCATGAAGCTATCGATTTTGCCAGATGAGCTTGTTGTGTGC
>JBDTHH010000172.1:0-8430 GCA_039937055.1 Ktedonobacteraceae bacterium
AACTGGCGATTGAGCTGGCCCTCGAAGTTCTGCGCGAAGCTTGTGACGGGAATGCCGTCCATATCGATATGCACCACATGCATCTGAAGTTGGCAGGCATGCACAAAGGGCTGGAGCAAGATAGTGAATGTGCGTGTGACGCCAAAACCTAGCACGACATTGAAGTGATCGTTGCCAGTAATTGTCATCTGAGCGCCATGCTTCAAGGTGACGCGGATAGCACTGATGGTGCCTGGCAGGCCGGCGGATTGGATATTCTTCTCTACAAGATGGGTGATATATGCGGGACCAACCTGCACAACGATATCCCCTCCGGCGGGCGGAGCAGACGTTGCCAGCGTCGTATCTGACCCAGCGACCGAGAGGGCATAGACCAGCATGATCGCAACACCGATGGTGATACCAAGCAGGAACATTACAGCAGGAATGACCACCCGTCCGCTCCGGCTGCGCAGCCAGCGCCTGGTTCTGCCAAAACGGGGTTTGCGCTGCACTGGTAGCGGTGCCAGTGGGACAGAGGCGCGCTCATCTAGTGAATCCACGGCAGTCTCCTTTGCATTGTTCAGCCTATCATATCCTCATCCGCCCCGTAGTGCAATAGCTGGCTCTATTTTGTATATTTTGCACAATATGCCATATATGTCTTTCGGATAAACTGTCTCTAGTATCCCTGACTCTGGCAGCATATCATAGAGAAAGAAACAAACCCTGGCATACATTCAGGTAAACGTCCTCATATTATGCATAGTATCCAAATAGCTACCTGGCAACGCGTGCCGAACGAGCGGCGATGGCGCTGTGATTGATAGAAAGAGGAGAGCCAAGTCGATGACCCCAGAAGAAGTGCTGAAATTTGCCCAAGAGCGTGGCGCAAAGATGGTCGATTTCAAGTTTGTGGACCTGCCAGGCATGTGGCAACACTTTAGCGTGCCCCTGCGCGAGCTGAAAGAGGAGACGTTCACCGAGGGTAAAGCCTTCGATGGATCAAGTGTGCGGGGCTTCCAGGCCATTAACGAGAGCGATATGCTGGTGATCCCCGACCCGGCAACCGCCATTATGGACCCCTTCACGGCCGTTCCCACACTGAGCCTGACCTGCAATATCGCCTACCCCGGACCAGGGGCGCACAAGCGAGCCTATAGCCGCGACCCACGCTATATTGCCAGCAAGGCCGAGGCCTACCTTCGCTCCAGCGGTATCGCCGATCTCAGTTACTTTGGTCCCGAAGCAGAGTTCTTCATCTTCGATAGCGTGCGCTATAACTCGACCTCCAACGTGCAGTACGCCGAAATCGACTCCGACGAAGCAAGCTGGAACAGCGGCCGCAACGGTACTCCGAACCTGGGCCACCGCATGCGCACCAAAGAGGGCTACTTCCCCGTCGCCCCCAACGATACCCTGCAGGATATCCGTAGCGAGATGGCGCTCCTCCTTGAAGATCTAGGCATCCAGGTCGAGGCGCAGCATCACGAAGTCGGCTCGGCGGGCCAGGCTGAGATCGACATTCGCTTCGACACGCTGCTGAAGACGGCCGACAACATCATGCTCTACAAATATATTGTGAAGAACACGGCTCGCAAGCATGGCAAAACGGTGACCTTCATGCCCAAGCCAATCTTTGGCGACAACGGCTCCGGCATGCACGTCCACCAGAGCCTCTGGAAAGACGAGAAGCCACTGTTCTATGATGGCGAGGGCTATGCCGGCATCTCGCAGATGGCGCGCTACTACATCGGCGGCCTGCTGAGCCATGCACCCGCGCTGCTGGCGCTGGTGGCGCCCACCACTAACAGCTATAAACGCCTGGTGCCGGGCTTTGAGGCGCCGGTGAACCTGGTCTTCTCGAAGGGCAATCGCAGCGCCGCCGTGCGCATCCCCCTGACCGACTGCCCATCAGCCAAGCGCGTCGAGTTCCGCCCGCCCGATGCCACAGCCAACCCCTACCTGGCGTTCCCCGCGCTGCTGCTGGCCGGACTCGACGGTATCCGCCGCAAGATCGAGCCCAGCTAGCACGGCTTTGGCCCTGTCGACCACGATCTGTACCATATGTCGAAGGAAGATCTGCGCGAGATTGGCTCTGTTCCTGGCTCCCTGGAAGAGTCGCTCAGCGCCCTCGAAGCCGACCACGCCTTCCTGCTGGAGGGCGACGTGTTCACCGCCGATCTCCTGGAACACTACATCGATTTCAAGCGCTCACAGATCGACGAGGTGCGCATGCGTCCCACCCCCATCGAGTTCGCGCTCTATTACGATGCGTAGATCGTAGGCTGGACTTGCAGATGCCATACCCCTATAAGTAGAGGGAGACATAGCGTAGGGGCGCCGTTTACAAGCATTGGTTGATACTTATGCATCTGTCGGTCCTGGAACCAGGCACCTGTTCCAGGACCGACAGATCACTCCAGAGGGGATGCGCGGCCAAGCAGCCGGCTACAGGGCCTCTCGCCCCACTTCCCCGGCCGGGATGTTCAGGATAGTGTATCCTTTGTGGCGAATGTAGACCTCGACCAGGTGCGTTTTGTCGGGCAGGGTGATGCTGTACCGCTGATCGCGCCCGCTCAGCGTCGCTTCCCGCTGTGTGCCTTCAGGAAAGCGGATGCGCAGACACGCTCCCTGGTCTTGCACCTCACAGCCATGCTGTTCCAGAAACGTGGTAAAGAACGCCTTGTGTTCCTCGTCGATGCGTGTTGTAACTACCAGCGGGTGTTGTCCCTCTTCCATCGCTGTCCTCCTCTTATGGTGTGCCAAATACCCGCGCCACCATCTGGATGGCCTGTTCCTCTCCCACCAGCTCAATGAGTTGCCGGTGATAACGATCCATGTTTTCCATCCTTGCCGTAATGAATTGATGCCTGGCAGTCACTGCTAATCCCTCCAACCCGCGTTGGGCCGCGATATACTCTGCCTCGATCTGCTTCCTGAGCTGGGCAACCTCGCTCATGCCTGTGTCCATACCATCCTCCCTTTCCAGATTACGTTTGCTCGGTACCAATGATATCTAAAGTATCAATAGTATACTAAAGTATATAATATATCGGTTTCAGTAAGTTTGTCAAGTCCCTATCCATAGATATTGTCAACACAAGTAGCAACAGATAACTATAGTAGGAGAAGTTTACAAAGTGTCATGCCACCTGTTAGAATTACGATTAGTTTATGCCGGTTTGTGCCTTGTTTTCTGAGTAGTTCATTCTGTGGAGTGTTCAGAAACGAGTTACGATGAGGTGGTGATTGATTTCTGAATAGTTCATGTAGAGAGTTCATGATTGAGCCATGATTAAACTACTGATGAGCCAACATTCGACTGACCTCACCGGCATCCAATTGAAGGAGAGTCCATGAGCGATCAGTACTATACAGCGAGCCAGGCACAAGCCACGCTGGGCCTATCAAAAGCCATGTTTCATCGAAAAGTGAACCAGGGACTTATTCCGAAGGTGACACCACCTGGGAAGAAACAAAGCATCTACCCAAAGCGGGATATTGACGCTCTTGCCCGTGCAATGAACCTGATTTTCGAGCAGCACGAAAGAATTGTCTTCTCAAAATCAACGCCGGCAGATCAGGAAGAAGAAATGTACATAGGCGTTCGTTGCTTCGGACACGAATTTATCACTTCCCTGCCTGAACGAATTGGCTTTCAGCAAAAGAGCGAATTTACATTCTGGTCCCTGAAGGTAGATGGACGGGTAGTCGGCTATGTTTCACTGTTCCGGTTCCCCTCTGCATTTCTCGATGATCTGCTCACTGGACGGAGAATTGAACGCGAAATTACCGTGAGAGAGGTGTTGCCGCTCACTCGCCTGGAGCCTTTTGACATTTACATTGATGTCATGGCCGTTGACCCTACTCTTCCAACACACCTGAGGCATCTCTACGCTGGCATCATCGCCTCTCGACTTGCCGCCATCCTTCTTGATCTCCAGGCCAACGGCTACCTCATTCAAACCATGTACACCGTTTCAGCAACGAAAGAAGGTGATAATCTTGTGCGTAAAGCAGGCTTCCGCCTTATGAAAGGAAAATCCATTGCCCCTGGTCGTCTTGCGTACGATTTCCCATTAGATGAACAAGGAGTCAAGCGTCTTCAGGAATTAAGCGGAAGAGGAGTATAGCATGTTGACAGCAATGCAAAAGATCAGACTCGATTTAACCGGAAGCCCGTTTGGGGAGCCTCATTTTCAGCATGAGGGAGAAGAAGTAACGCGTTGGATTACAGGTGGGACACAGCCTGATATCTACGTGACATTTCACCAGCGAGACACCGTGATTGAAGTACAGTGTTCAATCTGTCACGTTCTGCTTGGATGCTTTCCTTCCCATTATGGAGGAAACACTGCACAACAGTTAGCAGCAATGCGACAAAGTGAACACCAGCATTAGAACAAAGACCAGGATACCATGCCGCAAGACGCACTGTTTTCCATCTGCTCAGTGGCAGAAAGGAGTTTTCCTTGCGTATACACATCACCTCCGATACGCCTATTGACTTACAAATGCACACGACATACAGTGATGGGCGCTGGTCAGCGGAGCAACTCTTCGACTATCTCGCACACGAAGGCTTTGGCCTGGTGGCTGTCACCGATCACGATCGCGTGGATACGGTTGCCAGCATCCAACGCCTGGGTGCTCAAAAACAGGTGCCTGTCCTCCCAGCAGTAGAGATCAGCGCTCAGTGGCATGGAAAGATGGTGGACATCCTTTGCTTTGGCTTCGATCCTCATGATCAGGCATTGAGAGCCATCGCAGATGGCGTTCGACAACGCCAGCAGGACAATGCAGAGCAGGTGTATGCAGAATTGCTCCGCCGGGGCTACCACTTCCCTCATCGGAGAGAGCAGCTCACGGCGACTGGGGGAGAGCTCCGTGTGGCAGGCGATTGCGCTACCTTGTTGCTCAAACATGACTACGTCAAGGAGTGGCCAGACGCATTGGAGGTGGTGATCGACGCGGGGTACCGCGAAATGAAGGCAGACATGGCACAGACCGTTGAGACAGCCCATCAGAGTGGAGGAGTTGCCTTGATCGCGCATCCTGGCCGGGGTCTCCAAGAGCCGCAGGAATTCACCTATTATACCCCCAAGCTGCTCGACCAGGTGCGCTCAGAAATCCCTCTTGACGGCATCGAGGTCTACTATCCCACCCACTCATCTGAGCTCGTGGAAACCTATCTGGCCTATGCCCAACAGCACGACCTGTTGATCAGTGCTGGCTCAGATTCGCACGGTCCTCCTGGCCGTATGCCGATCAAGCATCGTGCTGAACTATGCCGCCGCCTCCTTGAGCGGGTAGGCATCCAGATGCAATGAGCCTGAAGCAGCACTGCTCTATGTACTTCAAAGAGTTGGCAGTCAACTTTTTTAAAAGAGTACCTAAGCCGCACCCATATAGAACAAGGAAGAAGCACTTTCTATTTTCGTTATGGGTCATCTCGAACGTTTGATACCGTTGGGAAACCCTTCTCAGTCTCCCTCTTTGCGAAGCCCCGGAGGCGCTGAGGAGTCAGAAAAGAGGGTTTCCCAACGGTATCAAATTCAGGATGACTCATAACGATAGTTGCTAGTTCGGTGTAAAAAAGGTGCCAACCGCCAGGATCAGGTAGAAGGCGCAGAGGAGCAGCCCTTCGAGCCAGGTGGACTCTCCATCCAGGCTGATCAGCGCGTAGAGGCCAGCCACCAGGGCGAACAACGCGACCTCAAGCAGGGAGAAGTTAAGATCGAGCGGCGCACCCATGAAGGCGCCCGCCAACACCAGGATAGGCGCCGCCAGCAGCGCGATCTGGATCGATGAGCCGGCGGTAATCGCCATCGAGATCTCCATGTGATTGCGCGCGGCCGATGTGATAGCGGAGAAGTGCTCGGCGGCATTGCCCACAATTGGCAAGATGATGAGGCCCACGAAGAACGGATTCAGCCCGACCTGGTGCGCCACCGGCTCGATAGTGCTCACCAGTACCTCGCTCACCACAGCCGTAACCACCGTCACTCCGGCCAGGACAACGATGGGTAGCCAGAGCACGGTCCTCCACCATAAGGCCAGTGTCGCCGGAAAGCCAGCAGCCCGTGTCTGAGGCTGGACGGGGATATTCCCTGCAAGCACCCTGCCGGGGAGAGGCTCTTGGTGCTCTTCAATGGGCGCCGGAACAGTGAGGGCATCCTTAAATGCGTGCAGGCCGAAGACCGAGTGGGCAATGTACGCCGCGTAGCAGAGCAGCAGGATCAGCGCAATCCCAATGCTGAGCAGATGCAACTCGTTGCCGCGCACCACGGCCGCTCCTGGACGAGTGCCTTCGCCAACCGTAGCCAGCAACGAAGGGATGCCCATGCTGATCACCACCAGGGCCAGCATGGCCGCGTACTGGCCCGCCGCGCGCGGATCAAACTCCTGCCGCCGGTGGCGCCATCCCCCGATCAACATAGCCGAGCCGAGCACCAGCAAGACATTGCCGATGATCGAGCCAGCCAGCGACGCCCGTACCACCTCAGGCAATCCAGCGGCCAGTGCGGTCAGGCCGATAATGATCTCCGCCGCGTTCCCGAAGGTGGCGTTCAGCAGTCCACCAATGCGGTGTCCCAGACGCTCCGCCAGCGTCTCGGTCGACAAGCCGATCAACCCGGCGAGCGGGATGAGGCCCAGCGATGCCAGCACAAACGACACAAGAGGTGGCGCATGCAAGGCCTCGGCGAGAACTGCCGCCGGAACTGCCAATAAGAGCACATAGAGCCAGCGATTCATACTATTTCGGTCTCCAATAGAGTACTAAAAGCGTCAAAGGTAGCCAGGCCCGAAAAGTGGGTCCATTCCAGTGCAGCTATCTTAACCCAGGGATGGCCGCCATGGCAATGACTATGACGGTCCAGGCGAAAATGTGCTATAGTTAGATGGTATAGATAGCATTTCACCAGGAGGGCATTTCATGGATCAACTCGTTGACAGCTACGGACGCCGCATTAAGAGCATGCGCATCTCGATTACCGATAAATGCAACTTTCGCTGCACCTACTGCATGCCGGCCGAGGGACTGCCGTGGCTCAAGAAGGCCGAAATCCTCTCCTACGAAGAAATAGAGCGCCTGGCCCGCGTCGCCGTGAGCATCGGCATCGAGCAGATCAGGCTCACCGGCGGCGAGCACCTTGTGCGGCGCGATGTGCCTGAGCTGATACGTATGTTGCGTGCCATCGATGGCCTGCACAGTCTGAGCCTGACCACCAACGGCGTGCTCCTCAAACAACTGGCAAGGCCCCTGGCCGAGGCTGGATTGAGCCGCATCAATGTGAGCCTGGACTCGCTCGTGCGCGAGAAGTTCGCCCAGTTGACGCGTCGCGACCAGCTCGACCGTGTGCTGGAAGGCCTGGAAGAGCTAGAGAAGTATCCCACTATCCACCCCATTAAAGTCAATGCCGTCTCCATGCGTGGCTTCTCAGAAGATGAGGTCCTCGATTTCGCACGCCTGGCCCGGCGCAAAGCCTATGTCATCCGCTGGATCGAGTTTATGCCCCTTGATGCTGATCAGATCTGGCGCAAAGAAGACATCCTGACGGGCGCCGAACTCAAGGCCATCATTGAGGCCGAGTATGGCCCGCTGGTGCCGATTACCACCGGCGATGCCTCCGAGACCGCGCGCCGCTATACCTTCAGCGATGGCATCGGCGAAGTCGGCTTCATCAACCCCGTCAGCGAGCCCTTCTGCGCCTCCTGCGACCGTATTCGCCTGACCGCCGATGGCCAGCTCCGTACCTGCCTCTTCGCCACCGAAGAGACCGATCTGCGTGCGGTGCTGCGCGCCAGCGACTCAGACGAGGAACTCGTCGGAGCTATACGCCAGGCCGTGTGGCACAAGGAACTCAAGCACCACATTGGCGACAAACGCTTTAAGCGCGCCAACCGTTCGATGTCCATGATCGGGGGATAAGTAAACACGGTTTCATGGCTCTCCCATCCCCCATTTGCCTCCAGCCGGGCGTTATCTTAAGTACATCGTTTCTGTGCGGTCAGCGGACGGCAACAGCAGTTACAGCCATTTGTTACTAAAAAACTCGCTGTTCGTCCTTATAGTCAATAGGCATCGTATGCGGTCCAACGTTCGCCCCCGCACAGGAAGGACCGAGCGTCATGTAGTGGTAACAAAAGAAAGAGGGCCATGTGGTACACGAGGAAGCAGATCTGCTCACCGTCCGCGAAGTTGCGAAGCAATTGCGTGTTGATGACACAACCGTTCGGCGCTGGATTAAGAATGGCGTGCTAGAGGCCATCACGCTCCCCCATCGGGGGACGCGCCAGGCCTACCGTGTCCGCCGCTCAACCCTGGAAGCGCTGCTTGCCCCATCGCAGCGACCTGTTGAGCTGGAACACTTAGCGCAGTAGCGCCCAGGTACAGTAGCAAAAACGCCTCGATATGGCCCCCGCAAGGGAGGGCCACTACATCTA
>JBDTHH010000173.1:0-4144 GCA_039937055.1 Ktedonobacteraceae bacterium
AGCATACTGGTACAGCGTGCTGGCAGGTTCGATGCCTGTCACAAGCGCGCCTTTCCTGGCGAGTAGGCGCGAGAGGTAGCCCTGACCGCAGCCGGCATCCAGGACGCGCTTGCCGCGTACATCTCCCAGTAGCGCGAAGATGGCGGGATTCAAGAGGTGCTGGCGCGCGAAGTCGCTCTCGTCGCCGAAATTATCTAGCACCTCCCGTGGCGCATTGGACCAATCGGCGATGGCCTGCTCGTTGGTTATTTCTGCCATGCTTAATTATATCATCGCGTATAATGATGTTGCCGCCACAGGCCATTGAGATGCAACGACCGGGGGCTTCATGACGACGCAGACTGAACCCACGCCATACACGGATATCAACGCCTTATTGGCCCTGTTCCTGGAGCGGATGCAGACGATTCTGGGACCAAAACTCATCGGGCTCTATGTCTTCGGGTCCCTGGTAACGGGAGATTTTGATTACGAAAGCAGCGATATCGACCTGGTAGCCGCGCTTGCTGCCGACCTTGACGACAAAGAGCTTGAGCGTATCAGAACGATGCACGTGGATAGCGCGCTCGCGCATAAGCAGTGGGATAACCGCATTGAAGTCGGCTATCTCTCCCTTGAGAGCCTAAAAAAGTCTACAGCGCATGGGAAGATAGCGCTCATCAGTCCGGGTGAACCGCTGCATGTGAAAGAATCTGGGGCCGATTGGATAATTAACCGCTATGTACTCCGCGAAAAAGGCGCTACGCTCTACGGTCCAGCGCCAAAAACGCTCGTCGAGCCTATTTCCAAACAAGAGCGCCTGCGTGCGCTGCAAGAGCTACTTCAAGAGTGGCGCGGGTGGATAACAGCTACTGAGCATCTTCGCTCGCGGCCCTACCAGGCCTTTATGATCGTCACAATGTGCCGATTACTGTATACGTTTAAGACCGCGGAGCTTGTTTCAAAGAAACAGGCGGCCCTATGGGCCGAGCAGGAAATGCCTGAGTGGTCTTCGTTGATTCAACGCGCGCTCGCGTGGCGTGCGGCATGGCGCGATGAAGAGGTAGATCCTGATGCTACGCTCCTCGAAACGTTACGTTTTGTCCGCTTTGTGCTCGATCAGTGCGAGAACCTGCCCCAGCCCGATGGATAGCTACATCATTCCTAGATGCTGCAACGCCTGTTGTATCTGGGGCTGCTCATCGGGTCGAGCGGCGCGAAAGCCTTCCTGGTCATTGAGGAACACGGCGCGCGAGTTCTGGAAAGAAATTATCATATCGGGCTTGTGGTCGCCATTCACATCGGCGAAGCTGAGCGTCACCGGAACCAGGTCATTGTTGTTGCTGCCGTAGAGCTGCGGACCGATATACATGCGTGTATGTGCGGGATCACCGCCGGCTATTTCGATGATCTCGATGTGGCTATGCAGGTTGACGGCGATAAAGTGACTGGGATTAGCGGGCGAGTCGTTGTGGCCGACCACGGCATCGATCTGAACCGTGCGCGGGCGGCCGTAGTGCAGGTCGTCCCAAGTTGTGCCTACCCAGTTGACCGCGCCCAGCAGTATTGTCCACAGGGCCAGCATGGTCAGCATGCCAATGCCTATGTAGAGCAGGGGGTGGCGCCGGCGTTGTTCTGGCTGGCGCGGTGGCCCTGCCTGCGTGCTTTTCTCTCTCTCCTGTGGTCTGGTAGGAGGGGGAGCGGTTTTGCGGGCGGGAGGAGATGTGGGCGCGGTGCTTCTCTTGCTGGCGCTCTGGGTAGTCCCACGCAACTTGTGCGGCTCGGTCACCACATCCCCGTCCCCGGCGCTTGTCACATCGGCTGGCCCTGACTGTGGGCGTGATGCGCGCCTGATGGCGGAACTTTTTTCTGTATGCGAAATGCTGCTCCCGCTGGGGCGGTAGCGCAGCGCGCTGGGGGGCGTGATACGCCCTTCGCTCTCTGGATAAGACATAACAGCGTTTCTCCTATTGACTTCAAGAATGTCCAATGTGTCATGGTAAAAGAAATAATGGATTTTGGAGAAACGTGATAGCGTTGCTTGCCATTCTATGTATATACGCTTCAAAGAGCGTAGAAGTTATATCGCGCTGTACCTCCAGGTAATAGTATAGCATATTAAGAACAAAAGTTCCACATTTTGGCTGATTTGCTGGTTTAGGGATAGGAATATTGTGCTATCAAGATACGCGGCTCTTTGGCCGATGGTAGCATAGAGATAGCAAAAAATAGGGGTGTATAAAAAGGTGAATGATATGAGAGTGCGGCTCCCTTCGCGTAGACACATCTATCGCGCGCTCAGCCTGGCCGTGGCGCTGGGTATGATCGTCTATAGTGTCATCATGAGCGGTATGCTAGCGCGGGCGCAGACTGCGGGTGCGCCGGGCCTTGGTGGCTGCCCGCTCTTCCCGGCCAACAATATCTGGAACCGCGATATCTCGACGCTGCCGGTTCACCGCAATTCGGCGAATTTCGTCGCCGGCATTGGCAGCACAGGCCATATGCATGCGGATTTCGGGTCCGGCTTGTACGCTGGCGGGCCGATAGGTATCCCCTATGTGATCGTGCCGGGCAACCAGCCGATGGTGCCGGTGCATTTTGACTATGCCGCCGAGAGTGATCCCGGCCCGTACCCTATCCCGCCGAATGTGCCCATCGAGGGCGGGTCGCAGAGCAACGGCGACCGCCATGTGATCGTGGTCAATAGCGGCACCTGCAAGGTGTACGAGCTGTTCAGCGCGTACCGCCAGAGCGACGGGAGCTGGCACGCCGGCAGCGGCGCGGTCTGGAATTTGAACTCGAACGTGCTGCGACCAGGCACCTGGACCTCGGCCGACGCGGCCGGTCTGCCCATGCTGCCGGGGCTGGTGCGCTACGACGAGATCGCGGCGGGGGTTATCACGCATGCCCTGCGCTTCACCGCCACGCGCACGCAAAACACCTTCATATGGCCCGCGCGCCACCAGGCCTCTTCAAATGCCGATCCCAACTTGCCGCCAATGGGGCTGCGCCTGCGCCTCAAGGCCAGCTTCAATATCGCCTCCTTCCCGCGAGTGGACCAGATCATTCTGACCGCGCTCAAACACTATGGCATGATCGTCGCGGACAATGGCACGAGTTGGTTCGTGGGGGGCGCACCCGATAGCCGCTGGAACAACGACCAGCTTGGTCTGCTGCGCGGCATTCAAGGCTCGAACTTCGAGGTCGTCGATGAATCGAAGTTACAAATCAGCGCGAATTCGGCACAGGCCGCCTCTTCTCCGGGCGCACAGCCCACGAAGAAAGCTGCGCCGTTGCCCACCAGGGCCGGCATCACCGTGGTTATGACAACACCTAACCAGATGAGCGCGCCGCAAGATGATAAACTAAAGGGCGGCACCGTGAACGCAAGTATAAGTAGTCGGAGCATGGGTCCGCTGCTCCTGGTAGCTGGTGGGCTGGCAGTGGTGATAGCGGGTGTCGGAGTCTGGCTGCTACAAAAACGCCGGCTTGGCCCACGGAAGGGCGCAGGCTAACTCATTTGTTGATTCTATATCAAGGGACGAATCGTCCGAGGTGAAGCTATGCCGGCCTTGGAACAGGGCACCCGCGAGGGATGCCCCTACATTTCATACCATCCATCGAAGATCTGTCGAGCTGTAATAGGACGACACCTTGCATCCTGGTGGGTCAGACATGTAGGGGCATCCCTCGCGGGTGCCCTGTTCCAGGACCAACATCCTCCATAGCACGAGAGTTTCGTGCAGAATTGGAGGATCACGTGTATTCTCATTATAGAAGACTTCGCAGTATCGGGAGAGCCCGCGCCTGGTATGGCGCGAGGGCAGACCGGAGAGCCTGGGATGAGGAGGCCTACCCGCCGCCCCCAGAGATACGTTACCCCGGCCAAGTTATCATTTCGGGGTCATGGTCTGATATAAAACCTTCGTATATCAGAGTAGATCGTTACAAATGCCGTCGTGGCATGAGAATCGAGAGCCGGAAGAAGGCCAGACGCCTGCGTAAGAGGCGCGAAGCCCGCGGATATCGGGCGTATCAAAAAAGCACAGGAAAATTGTAGACCCGGTTGTTCTTTGCTCAAGATACCCCGGAGCCGGGTTCATCGAAGAAACGTGAGACCACCCATGTGCAAACCTCTACTGTTGCTGCATGGCGTGCAGGCTTG
>JBDTHH010000174.1:0-4934 GCA_039937055.1 Ktedonobacteraceae bacterium
TCTTACAATATTTATAAATATATCACATCAAATTGTCATAGATTATAGTCTACTAGCGTTTTAATAAGGGGCATCTGGTTGTAACAGCTACGGCCTGATGTATCTATTCATACAAGGAGGGGTAAGTGGGGCTGGTCAGTAAAGGTAAGCGCGATACTAATAGCATAGGAAGTATTAGCGAATCGGCTATCGTTACTCGATTTCTACAACTTGGCTATGAGGTTCTTACTCCCTACGGTAGGGACCAGCGCTATGACTTAGTAGTTGAAAATGCAGACGAGCAATTTTCGCGTATACAATGCAAAACAGGGAAGGTTGAAGATAATGGAACGGTAATGGTGTTTAATACGGCAAGCCACAACGTCGCTACAAAAAAACAGGCAAATGCGACATTATCGAGAACAATGTGAATATTTTGCTCTCTACTGTGCAGAACTCAAGAAGGTATACCTTGTTCCAGTGAGTGAGGTTGCTACTACCAGAGCGCACCTTCGTCTTACCCCGCCAAAAAACAAGAACCAGTATGGATACAAAATGGCAGCAGATTACGAGTTATAAATGGGCCCAGCTGGGATCGAACCAGCGGCCAAGGAGTTATGAGCTCCCTGCTCTAACCACTGAGCTATGGGCCCTTGCGAGACGCATTGTACCATATGTGGCACAGTTTGAGAAGCCCTGAACCCCATCTCTCTCCCTGTAGAGAATCTCTCTCCTGCCGATAGCTTGTTACAACAACAGATGATGTGTCTGTGTTTCAAGTAGCAGGGAGAGATCTCATTGATGAAACGATTTTTGCCACGCGCCAGCGATCTACGTACCAGCAGCTGGGCTTCCTGGGGCATCATTCTGACAATGGTGGTTATCTACCTGATTCCCTACCTGATCCCAGGTCTGGGGCTTATCAATATTCCTCCCTATAGCGCACTTGGCTTTATTCCTATCATCGTAGGCGCCTTTCTGCGAGGATATAAAGGCAGCATGCTGGCCTGGGCGCTTATGCTGGGCGGTGTCTCCTGTTTCACTGTAGGCATCTATGGGGGACATTGGCCGGCCGCGTACACTGCCGGCTTACTGATAGGAAATTTGATTGCGCTACTGCTGGGGCTGGCCGTCTCCTACTTCTTCTCCATCAATCGACGCTTAGGTTCTGCCATGAGCCAGCTCGCGGAGGTACATGCAGTCGTTGCGCAGCAAGCGCTCACCGACGCGATGACGGAGCTTCCGAACAGGCGGGCGATCTACCAGGATCTGCAACGGGAGATCGAGCGCTCAGGCAGGTCTGGGCTCCCAGTCTCACTGCTCTTCTTCGATGCGGACCACTTCAAGCACGTCAATGATACCTATGGGCATGCTGTGGGAGATATCGTGCTTCATCAGATAGGGGTACGAGCCTCAACGGTACTCAGATCACCGGATACACTTGGGCGCTTTGGTGGAGAAGAATTCGTGGTCATCCTGCCAGACACCATAGCGGAGCAGGCGCAGCCTATTGCGGGGCGCGTACGGACAGCGATTGCGAGCCATCCATTGGTAGCAGCCGAGGTGGATGGTGGCGTTCCAACCACGGTCAGCATGGGCGTCGCCACCTTCCCCACTGATGGTATGACCTGCGATGACTTACTTGAGCAGGCTGACCAGGCTATGTATGAAGCCAAGCGCTCAGGACGCAATCGAGTGTGCCTTGCCTCGGCAATACGGCAACCGCATCTGGAAAAGGGCGCCTTCTCCCCTTTGAAAAGGGAAGAACCAGCAACCACTCTCTAACTGATAGTATATGAGAAAAATGGTAAAAGATACCTCTACTGTATCAAAAAAATGTGGAGGTGGCAGCTTGCTCTCTCTGGTCTCTCTCCTCTTTTCATGTTTTCATACTGACGGGTTTAGATGAAAAAGCGTATTTTCGTGTGTTACTACCTATGAAAATGTGCTATACTATCAACAATCCATAGTATGGGATAGTCTTCCTCCCGTTGAAGCAAGTGGGACAGGCGAGAGAGGGATGCTCGCGAACAGGAAACGCCGCTTTGAGAGAGACGCGAGCAAACCAGGGATATGGACAGCTTTACTGCTATCTGTCAAGCGGGAGAAGCATGACGACTCCAGAAGTTTATAGCTATGTGCGAGTGCAAGGATAATCTATGGGTAGCTCTTACAATAGAGCGGCCTGTAGAGATTAAAGCTACTTTTATAGGGCCGCGCCGTTATCCTTACACATGGCGCGGTCACAAATTTTTGCCAGGGGGCATTCAATGGAGAATGAAGTAACGATACGGATTGGTGGCGAGTCTGGTGAAGGGACGATCTCGGGCGGCGATATACTCACATCGGCCGCGGCGCGCTGGGGATACCATGTGTTTACCTTCCGCACCTTCCCGGCCGAGATCCTCGGCGGACCCTGTATGTTCCAGGTTCGGATTAGCGACCATCCAGTCAAGTCCATGGGCGATTACGCCGACGTGCTCATCTGCCTGAATAAGGAAGCCTATGATCGCAATGTGAGCGATCTGCAGCCGGGCGGTGTGCTGATCTACGATCCATCAGACTTTACGCCTGAGAGCAGCGATTTTATCACCTACGCGGTTCCCTTTAATGAGCTGGCCCGCAAAGAGGTACAGCTTTTCCAGACGAAGAACATGGTCATGCTGGGAACCATTTCAGGCCTGTTCGGGCCGCCCTTAGAAGCGATTGTCAATGTGGTAGAGTCGAAACTCTCTCGATCGCGCAAGTCGAACCCGACCCTGATGGAAAAGAACATGCTGGCCCTTGAAGTCGCCAGCAAATATGTCACCGAGCAGATAACCAAGAGAGACCCCTATCATCTCAGCCCCGTTGAGAAGGCCAACCGCGTGGTGCTGAATGGTAACCAGGCGGTGGTAGCGGGCGCGCTGGCGGCGCACTGCCGCTTCTTCGCCGGGTATCCGATTACGCCCGCGAGCGATATCATGGAGGGCATGGCGAAAGAGCTGCCGCCTCTCGGAGGGACCTTCCTGCAATCAGAAGACGAGATCGCGGCGCTGGCTGCGGTGATCGGCGCCTCCTATGGCGGCGTGCGCTCAATGACCGCGACCTCAGGCCCTGGCTTCTCGCTGATGACCGAACTGATCGGGCTGGCCTCGATGGCTGAGCTGCCGGCGGTGATTATCGACGCGCAGCGCGCGGGTCCCAGCACAGGCATGCCAACCAAGATGGAGCAATCCGACCTGAGCTTTGCCCTGCACTCAGGCCACGGCGATGCACCGCGCATGGTGGTGGCCCCCGCCAACGTCGCCGATTGCTACAGCCTGATCGGGCTGGCCTTCAACATGGCCGAGCGCTACCAGATGCCCGTCCTTTACCTGACCGACCAGTCCCTGACAGCCCGCGTGGAGAGCGTGGACCGCGAGGCCTTTAAGCCGCTGGCCGTGCAAGAGCGTGTGACGTACAGCGAGGTCGCGGCCAATGGGCATAGCACCAATGGCAATGGGAAGACCGAGGCGGCAGCGGCGATGGCCCATAGTTTTGCACGCTACGCCTATACCGCCAGCGGCATCTCGCCCATGACGGTTCCCGGAGCCGGCGCTTCTCCCTACGTAGCGACCGGCCTGGAACATGATGAGCATGGACACCCCGACTACGAGCCGGAAGATCACACCGCGATGATGGAGAAGCGCTTCCGCAAGCTGGATACCGCCGCCGAAGAACTGCCTCAACCTGAGCGCTACGGAGACCCGGACGCCACCATCGGGATCATCGGCTGGGGTTCAACCGAGGGCTCCATCCAGGAGGCGGTTGATCGTGCGCGCGAGAAGGGCTACAAGGTGGCAGCGCTGCACCCCAGAATCCTCTCGCCCCTGCCTGACCGCGCCATTAAGGACTTTATTCGTTCCGTGAAGAGCGTCATTGTGCCGGAATGCAACTACTCCGGCCAGTTGGCCAATCTGCTAGGTGCGAAATACGGCTTGCAGGCCATTCGTGTGAATAAGTTTGGGGGTATCCCATTCACCGCTGGAGAGATTCTGCGGGCAATTGAGGAGGTTAGCTAAATCGTGGTTCAGTCAACATTTTCTCCTACGCTCAAAGATTATAAGAGCGAAGTCAAACCGACGTGGTGCCCAGGATGTGGTGACTTTGGTGTCCTCAATGCCACCTATCGCGGTCTGGCCAATCTCAAATTGAAGCCAGACGAGACCGTCGTCGTCTCGGGTATCGGCTGCTCCAGCCGCATGCCGCATTTCATTAAGACCTTTGGCTTCCACAGCGTGCATGGGCGCGCGCTACCACTGGCACAGGGTCTGAAGATGGCCCGCCCGGACCTGACGATTGTGGCCGTCGGCGGCGATGGCGACTTCTTCAGCATCGGCATCGGCCACTTTGTGCATGCCGCGCTGCGCAATGTGGACCTGACCGCCATTGTGATGGATAACGAGACGTATGGCCTGACGAAAGGCCAGACATCGCCCACATCGCCGCATGGACACACCACCAAGTCGACACCCTACGGCCTGCTGGCCTCGCAGTTCAACCCGATTGCGACCGCCCTCTCCCTGAACGTCAGCTTCGTGGCACGCGGCTATTCAGCCAAGCCAAAAGAACTGGCCACCATGATCGAGCAGGCTACGAACCATCGCGGCTTCTCGTTCATCCAGGTGCTCAGCCCCTGCCCAACGTTCTATAATACGTTCGACTCCTGGGATGCCGCCGTCACCCCCATCCCGACCACCCACCAGACAGCCGATCGCCTGGGGGCGTTGGGCCTGGCCATGGATGCCGACAAGCAATACGTCGGTATCTTCTACCAGGAAGAGCGTCCAACGATGGACAGGGCCGTACACGAGATAGCGCAGCAGAAGAAAGAGTTCGATATCAACACGTATATGCAGCGCTACGTCTAAGACCTGAGATGTAGGGGGCAGAGAGGGTAGGGGCGCGACCGAGGCCGGCACCGTGATAGCCTG
>JBDTHH010000175.1:0-2746 GCA_039937055.1 Ktedonobacteraceae bacterium
CATCTCCTCTCTACCACTTTCCCAACCTGGCCAGCACAGTAGATACACGGCTTGCCAATGAATCCAGGGTTGCCCTGTACGACCTTTCTCTATCCATCGATTATAGCAGATGCGCCTATTGGCTGGATGAGAAAGTCGTGATTTTGGTAGATCCTCATATGAAGAGGGAAGATGAACGTGATATGCTATATGTGAGCAATCTAAGCAAGTTACCTGTTCGGAAAGGAGCCTCTAATGAGCAAACCACGACCATTTCGTTTCGGCGTTTCTGTCCATGGGAGCAAATCCAGGGCGGAGTGGATAGGCATTGCCCGCCAGGTCGAAGCGTTGGGGTACTCGACGCTGCTGATCCCCGATCACCTGTGGGATCAGCTCTCTCCGATACCGGCGCTGCTCGCGGCCGCCGAGGCGACCAGTACGTTGCGGGTGGGGAGCCTGGTGTTTGACAACGATTTTCGCCATCCGGTCATGCTTGCCAAGGAGGCGGCGACGCTGGATGTGCTCTCTGGTGGGCGTCTCGAACTGGGGCTGGGGGCGGGCTGGATGAAGCCAGAATATGAGCAGGCTGGTATCCCCTTTGAGCGGGCGAGCGTGCGCATCGCGAAGCTGGAGGAGGCTATCCACATTGTCAAAGGCTTGTTCGCCGGTGGACCAGTCGATTTCGCAGGCCAGTACTACACGGTGACGGGTCTGGAGGGTTTTCCGAAGCCTGTGCAGCGTCCGCACCCGCCTCTTCACATTGGCGGTGGCGGCCAGCGCTTGCTCTCAATCGCCGCCAGAGAGGCTGATATTATCGGGTTTATCCCCAGAGCGCGCGCCGATGGCCGGGGCCAGGATCTGACGGAGGCTACGCCCGAAGCTCTTGAGCAGAAAATTGCCTGGGTGCGTGAGGCGGCGGGAGAGCGCTTCGCTGATCTCGAACTGGGCATCCTGGTGGCCCAGGTGCTCACGACCGAGGACCGCGAGCAGGCGGCGCAATTTATTGCGACCACCCTGGCGGCGGGACTCGATGTGAGCACCGACGTGATCCTGCGCGCGCCATACCTGCTGCTTGGCACGGTCGATCAGATCTGCGAAGATCTCCTGGCTCGCCGCGAGCGCTATGGCATCTCGTATATCAATATCTTCGAGCAGAGTATGGAGGCGCTGGCCCCCGTGGTCGCCCGCCTCGCCGCCCAGTAAATTGAAGCTCTTTTCTTGCTTATAGTGAGGGAACGTGACCAGGCTGAACTTGATCACAGGGTAAGGGGATGGCTACTCATCTTCCATCCCCTGCTCCAAAGCCAATAGTTCAGCGAGCGCCTGATCTGCGTCTGCCCGCACGGTCAGCGACTCAGGGTCTTTCCGTAGTTCCAACAGCCGCTGGATAGCGCGGTCGGGAATAGGGCAGCACAACGTTCCCAACGTCCTGGCGGCCCTGCTCCGCACTTCCCAGAAGGGATGATCGAGCAGCGCTATGACGGTTTCCAGCACGGCCGACGTTGCTCGTCCCAGCAAAGCTACCGTCTCCGCAAGGCGATAGTCCATCCGCGCGGCGAAGGCGCCCTGCACTGGCTCTCCGCGCACTATCGCCTTTAACATGGGTACAAGCTCCTGTAGGACGGCGGGATAACTTTCCTGGAGATGCTGGAAGGCCAGGCGACAGATTTCTGCATGATTGGAACCCAGTAGCGGCCACAGAACGGCCAGAGGGACGCGTGAGCCGAACTGTTTCAACGCCTCCAGCACGACGATACGTTCATCATTATAACTGTGCTCCTCCTTGTTCGTGTTCAATAACTGGAGCAGTGGTTCAATCGGCGCACAGGCATTGAGCGCTCCCAGGGTCTGGATCGCAGTAGCGCGTATCGTATCAGCGCTCTCAGAGCAGCTATGATCGTGAGCGGCGTATCGTCCATCAGCATCATGCAGGGTAGCCAGGACCAGGGGCAGCCACTCGCCTGCCCTGGTGGCCTGAATCGCTTGGAGGACGACCCGGCGCATCGCCGGGCGAGGGTCGTCATGCAGCCGCTGTAGAATTTGCTCCGGCAGCGACTCAGCCAGGTTTCCTAAGGCATACTTCATACGCCACCCCATCGCGCTGTTCTCGCTCTCAGACAGGGCAGTCAGCATTGCCTCCAGAGGAGTATACGCTCCCAAGGAGCTTAATGCGTAGAAGATAGCCTCGCTGACTGGCTCATCCGCGCTATCCATGTGCATGAGTAATGTAGCAACAGGAGCGCGTTCACCTGATGTGCAGAGCGCCTCGGCGGCCTCTCCTACTATATGTGCATCTTTATGGTCCAGCAGCGAGACAAGGGGTGCTACAGGAATAGCCACGCCCAGGCTCCCCAATTCAGCTAACACGCTAATGGCACTCATGACTACAGTAGCATCTGGATCGTTGAGGAGCTTGAGTAGAGGCTCAAGTGGAATCTCCTTGCCGTGTTCCTTGAATGCTCTGATGCCTCCCCTTCTCGTTTCTGGATCATTGTCTTTCAAGGCCCAGAGCGCGCTGCTTCTGATCTGCACCTCCCTGTCCTCCAGGGCTTGTAAGAGAAGATCCACGGCTGCTGGTGTCCCCAATTCACCCAGTGCCGATAATACGTGACAGCGGGTTTCTAGCGTTTGCTCAGGATCGCTTAAGAGTCCCATAAATACAGGAAGAGGTGCCCGCTCTCCCAGCGCACCAAGTAGGCGTATAGCCGCGTGACGGACTGGCTTATGGGGGTCTTCCAATAGCGCCAATACAGTTTCAAGAGGGATG
>JBDTHH010000176.1:0-10632 GCA_039937055.1 Ktedonobacteraceae bacterium
GCCAGCGGCGCCCCTACACGAAATGGTTTGATCTATGCCCCAGAGTGGTCGTGCAAGCGAGGTGCATGTTTCATGTAGGGGCGCCGCTGACCTGCGCCCGGTTCCATGATCGACATCGCGCTTCCTATTTAGGATCAACCAATGAGGCCAGCGGCGCCCCTACCGTCCTTGCATTTTCGCAAAGGCGCCGCTATCCTGCACCCTGTTAGCCAATACTTTCTTGCCTGCGCAGCATGGCCTCGTCGTTTCTCGGAATGAGGCCTGCCTGGGGTGATGTGTTGGCGACCGCAGTTTTGCCGAGCGCCTTTTCGGTCTGCTGGATCGCGGGCGTAGTGCAGACGGAGCCGGGCTGCTGGTTGGTTGAGATGCAGACGGCCGCCGTCAGGTAGTTGGCGGACCCAAGGATGGCCTGAGTTATAGGATCATCTTTGTTAGAGAGGTTATTGGCAATGTCCTGCCATGAGGAGCCTCCCAGCTTCTGCGGATCAACACTGGCACCCGTCATGACGTAGCGGTTGGCAATGTCGATGAAGGGAATGCTCCCCTGCGACTGAGCGTAGGGGGGGCCATTATATGCGTTGATCAGTTGTAGCTGCCCGGCGGTCGGCGTTTGCAGCGGCAGGTAGCTCCCACTGCCGTCAGGCTGGTTCGATGCGGTTTCTAGAGGCACGAAATCAATATATGTACTGGTGTAGGTGCTGCCGACGAATGTAAATGTCGAGATATTACTTTCGGCTGATTGTATCTGGGAGATCTTGCTGAATGTGCCGAAGCGGCTGAGCGTCACGATAATGGCCCAGCGTTGTGCCGCGCAGAAGGGACAGTACTCCGCGCCGGCGTAGAAGAACTCAGGCTTCCCCGTGGGACCGTTCAGCACCGGTGGGTTGCCATTCACTGCATGGAGCAGGTTGGTGACACCGCCGGTCCCCACGGCATTGGCTACGGAGGGATCGACGCCGGTAACAGCTTTCAGGACGGTACTGTCAGTGACGACGGGAGTCTGGACGGCTGTGCTGCTGGTCGATTGATGTGACACGTAGAGAAAGATGCCGACGATGGCCGCGATTACTACCAGCGTACCCACTACCAGGAGCCAGGGTCTGCGTTTCGAGCGCAACTTGTATCCTCTGTTTTGCCCACTGCTGCCAGGCTTGCGGACCTGCGCCTGGCTTGCCTGGTTCCCTGAGAAGCGCTGCTGTTTGTGTTGCTCCCGGCGTTGGGAGGCTCGTTGTTTCGATTTCGCCATGATATGTGTACTTCCCCGTTATTTAAAAAATACTTTCCTGTTCTCTAAAAACTGTGCCCCTATTGTATCATACGTTCCGCTCCTACACAGGTAGGCCCAATATGTTAGCCCTATTGACCTGTGTGCCTGCTCTCCCTATACTAAGCGGAGTTACTGAATTTGTCGCTCCTCATCTTGAGAGGAAAGGGGCGTAGCTGGTTGTGAAGAAAGTTATTCGCTGGCAAGTGCTGGCGCTGCTAGGCCTGGGTCTGCTCGCTCTAGGTCTGCGGCTGTATGGATTGAACTGGGATCAGGGCAATAGCTTCCATCCCGATGAGCGCCAGATTATGTTTCATGTGATGGCACTTGCCTGGCCGGGCAGTCTCGCCCAGTTTTTCGATCCCGCCAATTCGCCGCTGAATCCGCGTTTTTTCGCGTATGGTTCGTTTCCGCTCTATCTGCTGGCCCTGTTGGGCCATGTACTTGGGCACTTTTTCCCGGCCGTGAACAGCTTTACTAACCTGACGCTGGTGGGTCGCGTGCTCTCCGCGCTCTTCGATAGCGGCACGGTCCTGTTGACAGGCTGGCTGGCGCTGTTGCTCGCCCCAGGCGATATAGCGGAAGAGCGCAACTACGCGTGGAGCATGGCGCTGCTGGCGGCCGCGCTGGTGGCCTGGACGCCGCTCCAGGTGCAGCTCTCGCATTTCTACGCAGTTGATACTATGCTGCTCTTCTTCGTGATACTGACAGTGCTGGCCTGCGTGGCGCTGGTGCATACCTCTGCCCCTATACGCTGGTCGCTTGTGGCCGGACTTGGCTACGGGCTGGCGCTGGCTACCAAGTTTAGCGCCGCGCCGCTGGCTGTTCCGCTGCTCGTCGCGTTGGTTCTGCGCTGGTCAAAGGGCGAGCGTTCATCCACTATCACGGCTCTCTTGTTTTCAAGTATCACAACTATCGTGGTATTTCTTATAGCCATGCCTTATGCCCTGCTTGATCGACAGAACTTTGTGGCGCAGTTGCTGGACCAGGGGAGCCTGGCGCGTGGTGGACTCGACCTGCCCTACGTACGCCAATTTTATGGGACGATACCCTATGTATACGAGGCGCAGAATATGCTGCTCTGGGGTCTGGGGGTCACGCTGGGTCTGGCCGCCTTTGCCGGACTGTTGTGGGTGCTGTGGCGCGTATGGAAGCGTACTGCTGGTGTGTGGCTGGTCGTGCTGGCCTGGGTGCTGGTGTATGGTGCCATTACTGGGAGCTTCTACGTCAAGTTTATGCGCTATATGCTGCCTCTCTATCCTTTTCTCGCGCTGATGGCGGCGGCTATCTTGATCGCCTTCTGGAGGTACACGGCAAGGCGCCGGCAGACCGCGAGAAGCAGGCTGCCGCTGGCTTTCTTGCGCTATGGCACCATCGTGATTGTGCTGGCGGGAACGCTGTTCCAGGGTCTGGCTCTGCTGAATATCTATAGCCAGCCGAATACGCGCGTGCAGGCTTCACGCTGGATGTACAGTCACTTGCCGCCCGGCAGTGTGCTCACCTACGAACAATGGGACGATCCGTTGCCTATAGCGGTTGATGGTCACGATCCCGGTATCTTTCAGCAGGCCACCTATCCTGATGCCAGTGGGCAGCCGCAGGCCGGGCTGGACCTATATGGCGACGACACAGTGGAGAAAGCGCATATGCTCGCCACGCTCTTGCCGGGCATCGACGCGATTACTATGCCTACCGATCGCCTGGATAAGTCCATCCCGCGCATCCCGGCTCGCTACCCACTGACCATCCATTATTACCAGTTACTCTTCAGCGGACAGCTCGGCTTTCACCTGGCGGCCCAGTTTGAGAACCATCCCAACCTGCTCGGTATCACGCTCGACGATAGCGGTGCCGACGAGAGCTACTCGGTATTCGATCACCCTCACGCGCGCATTTTTGTGCGCGATACTCCCTATCCCTATACGCCGGATCAGCTCTTTCATAAGCTACTTGATGGCGTGCATTTGCCAGTGCCGGGCGCGCAGCTCTCCGGCACACAACGTTCGCTCTTGCTCACCCCGCAGCAGATTGCCGACGATCAGCAGTCCCCCCCTTTCAGCGTCCAGTTTCCAGCGAATAGTCTCGCGAACGCCGCCCCGGTCCTCTTCTGGTGGCTGGCGCTCCTCCTGCTGGGCCTGCTGGTCTATCCCTTGATCTTCCCCATCTTGCGCACTCTGGCTGATCGCGGCTATATCTTCAGCAAGACGCTGGGCATCCTGCTGCTGGCTTACCCGGCCTGGTTGCTGGCTGCAACCCACATGCAGCCTTTTAGTCGTGCCTCGCTGCTCCTGGTCATGGGCGTGATGGCGTTCCTGGCCACGTTGCTATGCATCCTGCAGCGGCGCACGCTGCAGGCCTTCCTGCTCCAGCGCTGGCGGTTACTTTTGTTTGAAGAGCTGCTCTTTACGCTGGCCTTTCTGCTCTTCGTCGGCATCCGCGCGCTCAATCCTGATCTGTGGCATATCTACCTGGGCGGCGAGAAGCCCATGGAGCTGGCCTTTCTGAACGCTGTGCTGCGCAGTCCCTACATGCCGCCTTATGATCCCTGGTTCGCCGACGGGTACATCAATTATTACTACTATGGATATGTGATCATCGGCGCGCTGATCAAACTCACAGGCATCTTCCCTATGACGGCTTTCAATCTCGCTCTGCCCACACTCTTCGCGCTCACCTTCACCGGGGCCGTTTCGCTGGTCTACAGTCTCACCGCGCGTATCCCGATAGCGCTGCTGGGGGGCTATTTCGCGGCGCTGCTCGGTAATTTTGATGGGCTGGCGCAATTCAGGGGACAGCTCGCGGCGCTGCTCGCGCACATGGCGCCGCCCGCCTTTCAGTACTGGCAGAGCAGTCGCGTCATTCCCTTTACCATCAATGAATTCCCCTTCTGGAGCTTCCTCTTCGCGGACCTGCATCCACACGTCATCGATATGCCTATCGCCGTGCTGATGCTGGGGCTGGCCACTGCCCTGCTGCTCTCTGCCTGCGATAGCAGTCTCACGCCCGGAGAGCGCCGCCGCATGTTCCCTGGCCTCTATGTGTTGCTAGCCTTTGTCTTTGGCACCATCGCCTGCGTCAATCCATGGGATATGCCGGTGTATGCCGTCGTGCTCGCCGCCATATTCGTCATGCAGAAGGTCCAGGAAATGCGCGGCTCCAGCAGGCGTGAGACTGCTATTGCCCTGGCCTTTCACCTTGTGACATTAGGGCTTGTCTGCGGCCTCGGCTATCTCTGCTACGCCCCGTTCTATGCCGCCTACCAGCAGCTCTACGTGGACGGCCTGGGATTGGTGCAGCTTGGTACGAGGCTGGGAGACTATCTCACGCTCTTCGGGCTGTGGATCTTCCTCGCGTTGAGCTTCTTCCTGTTGGAACTCTATCGCTGGTGGACTGGACGCCAGTCCCGCCGCTCTAGCGCCAGGTGGGCCGCTATCTACCTGCTTGTCTGTGGGGTTGTCCTCATCCTCGCCGCGCTCTCTGGCCTAAAGACGCTGCTCGTCGCGCTGGTCGGTCTGGGAGGCTTTCTGTTTATCATGCGGTATAAAGTGTCACCAAAGGGATTGCTGGCCGGCGCCCCATCGGCCGGCGCCTCTTTATCGCTTACCTATCTCTTGCTACTGATGGGGCTGTGTATCAGCCTGGGAATGGAGATCGTCTATGTGCGCGATTTCCTGGACGGCGGAGATTATGAGCGCATGAACACCATCTTCAAGTTCTCGATGCAGGCCTGGCTGTGTTTTGCTATCGGAGGCGCCCTGGCCGTACACCGGATGCGGGACCTCTGGCAGGGGCTGGCACGGCGCGTATGGTTGGGGGTCCTGGTTGTGCTGGTGCTAAGTTGTTCGGTATTTCTGCCGGAAGGCAGCGCTTCGCGCCTGCTTGATCACCAGGCCTGGATACAGGCGCAGCCTCCGTCGCAGAGCGCGGCCTACCTCCCGACGCTGGATGGTTTTGCCTTTGCGCACGCCTGGTATCCGAGCGATGCCAGCGCCATTGAGTGGCTCAACGCGCATGTCGCGGGGGCGCCGGTGATCCTTGAGGCGGAGGCGCCCGTCTCGTACCAGTGGTTTAACCGGGTCTCTGTCTACACAGGTCTGCCAGATGTACTCGGCTGGCCCGATCACGAGGACGAGCAGCGCTATAGTAGCCAGCCGCTGAACCGGATTACCGACATCGGTATCATCTATACCACCACCAGTCAGGCCCAGGCGTTTACGTTGCTCAGGTACTATCATGTGCGCTATATTTATGTAGGTGCCCTGGAACGCCAGATATATGCTGGGCAGAGCACCCAGGGCCTGGATAAATTTGACCTCATGCTAGGTGACACATTAAAAATTGTCTACCGGGCCGATGGGGTAACTATCTATGAGGTCCTATGAGGGAACAGAACGGCTGGCTTATTCGTTATTTCCTCAAAGATACTGTTTTTGAGAACAAATCTCTTGCAAGGTAGTGTAAAATTGAATAGCAAAGACCTGTGTATAACGGCGGCTATGCCCTTCAAAGAGAGTGACTATGATTGAATTGTTACAGATGTGGGCGCTGGTCGAAGTCCTGGGGTTCGCGTGCCTCCCGCTCACTGTGACGGTTTTTCATAATCTGCCGGATCGAGGCTGGGCCTTCAGTAAGGCGCTGGGCGTGGCTCTGTTGGCATTCGGAGTCTGGTTTCCCTTGATGTGCTTTCAGACGCTCCCGTTTAGCCAGCTTTTCATCGCGGGTGTGCTGCTCATCTTGCTGGCGGGCAGCGTCATAGGCTTTCTGCGCACCAGACAGACGATCAGCAAGGTGATCCACTCCAATTCTGGCTACCTGGCGGCCTGCGAGGTTATATTTCTGGGCATGGTCTTCCTGCTCGGCTGGATTCGCAGCTATGGGCCGGATATTCGTAACTTTGAGATGTTCATGGACGAAGGCTTCATCGCCTCCATCATGCGCAGTCCTCACCTGCCCCCCGCCGATATGTGGATGTCTGGCTATGCGCTTAACTACTATTACTACGCGCATTTCACCGTTGGCATGCTGGCGAAATTGCTGGGGCAGTCGCCCTCTATCGCCTTCAATACCGGTATCTGTGCTCTCTTTGGCCTGACGGCGGTCAATCTCTTCGGGGTGACGTGTAACATCGTGGGCTGGGCCAAACATGTGCGCAGGGCGGCGCGCACCCCTGGCAATGCGGAGAGCGTTGCGCGGCCTGATACGGTGCATCCACGCCTGCTGGGCGCGGTACCGTATGGTCTGCTGACGATGGTCATGGGGCTGGTACTGGGTAACCTGGCAGCCACGCAGCAGTGGTGGCGCGAACATGGAGATGCGACGCAGTTCGATTGGTTCTCCCCCACGCGTGTCGTGGATAAGACGATCAATGAGTTTCCGGCCTTTAGCTTCCTGCTCTCCTGCTTTCACGCGCATGTGCTGGCGCTGGCCTTCACCATCGTGGCCATCGCACTGGCCCTGAACCTGTTTTTGGAGCGTGGAGATGAAGAAGATGGCGGTAGCCGGGGACTGCGCGTCTTCGGGCGAGGTTGGCGCCTGCCCTTTACCCTGGGCGCGACGGCGCTGATCCTTGGCGCGCTCTTCACGATGAACGGCTGGGATTTCCCTACTTATGTGGGACTGGCGATCATCTGCATTGCCCTGCAACAGTGGCTGGCTCATAACGCGCACTTTGATGTCGGACTTATCCTGGATGTGTTTACGGCCGGGGCGGCGTTAATCGCGCTCTCCCTGCTCCTGTATGTGCCGTTCTACCTGCACTTTATCTCGCCCGCGCTGGGTCTGGGTATTGTCGATGCGAACAATCGTTCTCAGCCTGGCGATGAGGTGCTGATTTATGGCACGTTCGCCTTCATCTTCATCTCCCTGCTGGTCATCAGTGCCATCAAGCCAGGCCTCTTCAGGCGCTCCTCCCCCGCGATAGTCGCGGCTACACGGCCCGCCTGGTTGAACCGGGAAGCGCTGAGTATCGGGCTGATCGGGTTGGTGGGACTGCTGGTCTTGTTGCTGATGCGCAACAGCGGGACGTTTGTGCTGGCCGGCCTGATCACAGCTTTTGGTGTGATGCTGGTGCTGTCCCGGCTGCGGGACCGCTCGCTGGCCTTTGTGTTGCTGCTGGGAACGGTAGCTTTTGGCCTGGTGGCGGTCTGCGAGGTCATCTTCTTGCGCGATGTCTTTGCTGACAGCGATCCACGCATGAATACCGTCTTTAAGTTCTACTTCCAGTGTTGGGCGTTGCTGTCGATTACCTCTGGCGCCGGCCTCTTCTTCATCCTGGAAGGCTTGCGCCCGGCGGCGGCGGTTGATGCTGTTCAGCGTTGGGTGCAGCGTGGGAGCCAGGCCGCCTGGCTCGTTGTGTTATGTGTGTTGTTGCTGGCTGGCGCGGTCTACCCCCTGGTGGGGACCTACGCGCGCACCAACCACTATGCCCAGCGTACCAATAGCCTGGACGGCTTGCAGTATATGCAGCAATACAGCCCCGGCGATTATTATGCCATTCGCTGGCTCAACAGCCATGTCGAAGGCGACCCGGTGATCCTGGAGTCGGTCGGGCCGGACTACAGCAACTACGCGCGTATCTCGGCGTTCACGGGTCTGCCGACTCTGATGGGTTGGGTGGGACACGAATATCAATGGCGCGTGAACTGGTTTAACCATGGCTTGAACATGGCCGATTTCGCGCGCCGGACGGGCGATATCGATACGATCTATACCGATCCACACCCCGATGTAGTCATGTCCCTGCTGGCGCGTTACCAGGTAGAGTATGTCTATGTTGGGCCTTTAGAGCAAGCAAAATACCCTACCGCTGACCTGCATCGTTTTGGCGCGTTCTTACAGGTGGTCTATGCGGCCGGGGATGTTACAATATATCAGGTAACAGGCCAGGGCCATTGATGTCCTTACTGACAAGGAGTCCGATTTGAAGAGCTACGAAATCGAACCGAGAGATGAAATGCCGGGCCACGCAGTTGATACCCACGAGGTTGATACAGAAGAGGGAACAGGGCAGGGATATGAGTTGGGTGAGGGTGAGGGGGTCATTTCGGAAGGTGAAACTCCTCTTGAGCCGCAGGGCCCGCGCTTCAGACCGCCCTCGCGCGAGCAATTGCTGACCTGGATTCCGTTCTGGGCGGTCATCCTGTTGGGGGCCGTCCTGCGTTTCTGGGCGCTGGGCGATAAGCCGCTGCATCATGACGAGAGCCTGCATGCCTATTTCTCGCTGCACCTGCTGTACGATATGTCGAACTGGGCCAACTGTTTCAGCCCGCTCTCCAATTGCTATCGCTATGATCCGCTGCTGCATGGTCCCTTCCAGTTCCATTTCATAGCCCTGACCTACAAGATTAGTCAGTTGCTGGGCGCGCCCGACAACGGGGTAAACACAACGACGGTGCGTATTCTGGCGGCGACTCTGGGCAGCGCTCTGGTAGGCCTGCCGTACTTCCTGCGCGACTACCTCGGCAAGACCGGAGCCTGGCTGGCCTGCCTGCTGCTGGCGGTATCGCCGAGCATGGTCTACTTCTCGCGTTTCGCGCGCGAGGACATCTATATGGCCTTCTTCACGCTGCTGCTGGTAGTAGCGATGGCGCGCTACCTGCGCGACCGCAAGATGCGCTGGCTGGTGATCGCAGCACTGGCCTTCGCGCTCTCCTATGCTACCAAGGAGGCCACATTCCTGACAGTGGCGGTCTTCGGCAGCTTCGTGGGAGGTTTGATCATTTGGGAACTTGGCTTGAGGATAGCATGGCCTTTGCAGTTTAGCTCGCGTGATCGCGACTCTGCCACTGCCCGCTTTGTTCCGCGCACTCTTGCACCTTTCTTCGTGCTGATCTACGTGATTGTGGCGGCTGTGGTCGCGAAGTTCTTCTTCCACTGGCTGGATGACCTGGCCATCTACATCACTATGAAAGCCCATGTAACGCAGGCCGATGCGTATGTGCAGGGCTTAAAGGATAACACGGTGAAGGTTGTGCCCTGGCTGGGCATCCTGCTCGGTCTCTTTGTGCTGGGCATTCTGGCGCGTGAGATGTTTGGCAAGCTGCCACCACCGGGACGACGCGGGCTAGCGAGGTGGGTTGATCCCCGCCAGCAGCGCGTGCTGGACACGATTGTGACCATGCCCTGGACGCACTGGTTCTTCGCGGTGCTGGTGGCCTGGACGGTCTTCCTGGTGCTCTTCACGGTGCTTTTCACCAATATTAAGGATGGCATTGGCTCCGGCATCTGGCAGGGCCTCTACTATTGGATTCAGCAGATCAATGTCGCACGTGGCGGACAGCCCTGGTACTACTACCTGATGCTGATCCCGCTCTATGAGCAGATTGGGCTGGTCTTTGGCCTGGCGGGTGTGGTGCGCTGTCTGCTGCGCCCGACGCGCTTCCGGCTCTTCCTGGTGTACTGGTTTGTGGGCAACGTGGTGCTCTATTCATGGGCCGCCGAGAAGATGCCCTGGCTGATGATCCATATGACCATGCCGATGATGCTCCTGGCCGCCATTGCTCTGGAGCCGGTGGTGCTGACGCTCTTCAACTTTGCGAAGGAGCGCTTCACCCGTCCAGCCGTCACCCCGGTGTTGCAACCTGCGGTCAATGGGTATGAAATTCCGCGACCGCGCCCGCACGTAGGCGGACTGCGCGCAGGCGCGGCCACGCTTGGTATGCTCGCGGCGCTGCTCTTGCTGATCCCCACGCTGAACAATATGTACCAGGTCACCTATGTGCATCCGGCGGATGGACCGCACGAAATGATGGTCTATGTGCAGACGACCCCCGATGTCAATACGGTGATGGCCAAAGTTGACGCGCTGGATCGCCTCTACTTTGGCGGCAAGCACCAGATGCCCATTGGCATTGCGAGCGATGCGGTCTGGCCCTTTGTCTGGTATGTGCGCGACTATCCCAACATCTGTTTGAACTATCCCACTGGCTGTTCCGCCTCAGCACAGAATTTCCCGGTGATTATCGCAGGTGGAGATAACCCGTCTGGGGCCGAATCGCAGTACAGCACCGCCTATGTGTATCACCAGTACCATATGCGTTCATGGTGGGATGAGGCCTACAAGCCCCCCCCCTGCATAGCCAGCAAGGCTAACAACAATTGCGCGGGTCAGCAGCAATTTGGCGGTGTGGGTCCCTTGCTCTGGCTCAGCTACGGCGATACCCCGCCTCCTAACGCCCATTTCAATCCCGGCCTGGCTGCGCAGCGCATCTGGAACTGGTGGTGGCACCGCCAGCCGTTCGGATACACGGATGGGAACTACGATATGGTGCTGTTCATCCGTAAGGGTATGACGGGCGTGACACCTTGATCACGTGTCATCCCGTAGCGCGTGGCTTGCCTCGCCGTCCTGTTACTACGAGGACGGCGAG
>JBDTHH010000177.1:0-7212 GCA_039937055.1 Ktedonobacteraceae bacterium
AGCCCGCCTGTTCATCGGCGAATGTTCTTCGATGAACAGGCGGGCTTGTAAACCGCGCCCCTACCTTATGCGCTTCTCTATCTATGGCCTGACCAGGCGACAATCGAATCTGACAATCCCGCTGCGTCGCTCGGTGACGACTTTGATGACTTCAAGGGTTATCGGCTCGCCGGTGGCGACGGGGATATCGTCTTCGTCTAAGACGCGGCACTCAAAGTGACGCGCTGGATCGGTGGTATCTGCGACGACACAGCGTACATAGCGATGTTCGGTGCCGTCGTAGAAGATTTTCAGCCCTGGCTCTTTCTCCAGCAGCGTGCCCGCGCGTGTCATGCTTCTGCGCTCCCCTCTTTCATTTTGCCAGCACTTCAGGGTTGAGAATGTTGGGCGGCTGCCGGCCCTCGTAGTGGGCCACGATGTTCTCACTGGCCATCGTGGCCATCAGCGTGCGCGTCTGGAGCGATGCGCTGGCGATATGCGGCAGCAGGACCACGTTCTCCATGCTGAGCAGCTCTGGTTCGACGGCCGGCTCGTTCTCAAAGACATCCAGTCCCGCGCCGGCGATAGTGCCGGCCTGGAGCGCCTTCACAAGGGCCTTCTCATCGACGATAGGGCCGCGCGCCGTGTTGATGAGGATGGCGCTGGGCTTCATCATTGCCAGCTCGCGCTCGCTGATGAGGTGATGTGTGGAGGGCATGTACGGCGTATGCACGCTGACGAAATCGGCTTGCCGCAGGACATCCTCCATTGGCAGGTACGTCATGTTGTGAGCCGCCTCATCTTCCGGGGTCATGCGATAGACATCGTAGTAGAGGACCTTCATCTCGAAGCCGGCGGCGCGCCTGGCCACCAGCTTCCCAATGCGGCCCGCGCCGACCAGGCCCAGGGTGGAGTGGTGGATCTCCGCGCCGCAGAAGAGCAGTGGCCCCCAGCCCGTGTACTTGCCGGCGCGTAAGAAGCGCTCGGCTTCGGGAATACGGCGCGCCGTCGCCATCAGCAGCGCGAACGCCAGGTCGGCCGTGGTGTCGGAGAGCACGCCTGGCGTGTTGCTGACGGCTATGCCCAGCCGCGTGGCTGTGTCAACATCGATGTTGTTGAAGCCAACGGCCATATTGGCGACCATCTTTAAGCGCGGATTGCTCGCGGCGCATGCTTCCAGGAAGTGAGCATCAATGTTGTCCGTGAGCAGGCTGTAAATATAATCGTGACCGGGACCACGGCGTGACAGCTCCTCATACGGCCAGATGGCGCCTTCTTCCATGTGGGCTTCGACATCGCCAATGGCTTTAAGCGGCGGATAGGCCGGATCGGACACTTTTTGCGTGACGAGAATCTTTGGGCGGTCTCCCATGGTAACCTCC
The DNA here is from genome assembly GCA_039937055.1 of Ktedonobacteraceae bacterium. Taxonomy (GTDB): domain Bacteria; phylum Chloroflexota; class Ktedonobacteria; order Ktedonobacterales; family Ktedonobacteraceae; genus JALYTT01. The sequence goes on from JBDTHH010000177.1 coordinate 1,362, forward strand.
TAAAAGTCGGGTGTATTTCCATGCAGGATCGCTCCCATTGTATAACTTTTTTGGCGTCTATTGTGGCACACTGGTTGTTTGTTTGACTAGCGGATCAACCTGCGGTGAGGCGGCGATCTGAAAGGGCTTGCCGAAACGGCGACGCAAGAGCATCGCCAGGGCGGGCCAGCCATCTTTCCAGGGCGAGAGTTTTTTCGCTTTGCGTGGTGTATAACTGATAGGAACTTCGAGGAGGGTATACCCGGCCTGGATAACGCACGATGTGATCTCTGGTTCAATCTCAAAGCGGCGTCCCTGCATCGGCAACGCGCGCGCCAGTATCCCCGGCATCAGTTTGTAGCACGTCTCCATATCGTGGATGCGACATCCGTACAGCAGGTTCGTGACCTGGGTCAGGAAGATATTGCCCCAGCGCGTGGTGAACTTCTGGGGCGCGAGATCGCGGTATCCGTAGACGACAATCTTGTCGCTAGCTGCCTCTTCCCACTTGCGCACCAGCTTTGGAATATCCTGTGGGTCATATTCGAGATCCGCGTCCTGGATCGTCACCAGATCGCCGCTGACCAGACCAAAACCTGTGCGCAGTCCCGCGCCTTTTCCCTGGTTATGGTCGTGCCGGATATAGCGGTACGTGTTGAACGGCTCCTTTTGCCGCAGCTCCTGCAAGATCTCCCAGGTGCGATCCGTCGAGGCATCATCTACTACGATCACCTCAAGATCAAGTGATACTTTGGAGAGTAGCTCAAGCACATTGGCTATTGTCTGCTCTTCGTTATATACAGGAACAACTACTGAAATACGCATATGTCAATTCCTCACTTCTTTGGGAGTATTATGCCTGGAGCCACACAAATCCTTGAAAAACTCCAAACCGTTCCCATCCTGTTATCTACAAAACGAATGGGTAGGTACATCGGCAACAGAAGTGTCACTCCCATACCTGAATGGTTCCATCCGTCAAAGCCACAATGAGTCGTTGCCCGGCAAAGTGCAGCGCGCTGATCTGCCAGGGATGGTAGAGCTTCTGCGCAATGCGCCCTTCAGCGACTGACCAGAGGTCTATGACGCCTTCGTTCACCTCGCTATCTTCGCGCGCGGCGGCGACCCACTGCGCGTCGTCGGAGATGGCGAGCCGCGAACTGCCACCCATGGTGCCGCTGGCTAATTCGCTGTACGTCCCGTTGCTGGTATCCTGGATGCGCAGCTTCTGCCCGGCGTAACTGAAGGCCAGCATGGCGGCATCGGGGGTCACGGCATAGGGCGGTGTGCAGTCGAAGCATAGTCCGGCCAGCACCGAGGTCGTGATGCGTGGGCGCGCCTTGTTGCCGAAGCGCGGGCGTGCCGCCAGGTCCCAGCGGCGCACGATGATCGCCTCTTCCGTGCTCTGCGGAGTGTGTGCGCAGGAGAGTGTCAGCAGCGTGGAGGCATCTCGCGCGAGCGCGCGTAGGCGTACGGCCCAGAACTGACGTTTCTCCAACTCCTCCTCCGGACACACCAGTGTCTCACCCATAGCGCCGGCTGGTGTTCCCAGCGTATGGCTCACGACATCCGTGCCGCGTACTCCTCGCTGCCGGGGCGCGCGAGTGTCTTCCGGCAGCAATGGCAGCGCCAGTTGGAGCATGTGGCCAGCGTTCTGTGCCTCCCGCAGCACCACGTCGAGCGAGTAATGGGCAGAGACAGCGCGCTCCGTCAGCGAGTAGCTCCAGAGCAGGCTACCGCTGCCTGCATCCCAGACATGCAGTCCCGCGCGACCCCAGCCCGCCAGCACACGCCCTGTTGGCGAGAAACGCAGTTCGCGCAGAGATTCGATGGTGAGCGCTGGATCGGCGGCGAAAGCGGCCAGTCTCTCCTTGCTGCTCACGTTCCAGATCGCGCCCTTGCCATCCAGCGAGCCGGCGGCGATGCACAGTCCCTGGGGCGTATGTGTGCTACTCAGCGTAGAAACAACGCCGAGCGCGGTACGAAATAGCGGCCCGGTGTGCAGTGGCCCCTTTGTGCTGAAGATACTGAGGCCCGCGAACTCGCTATCGTCAGCATCCGCCGGGTCGACGCGCTGCGCCCGTGGACGCGGACGGCTCAGCCCACCTTTGCGCAGGTCGATGGTCCCGCCAATGATCGTGTCATAGTTCAGGCGCTTCTCCGGGTCGCTGAGCACAGCATAGGCGCGGTTGACGCGCTTCATCTGCAGCGCCGCCTCCGGTCCAGCCAGGTCGGGATGATAGCGCCGCGCCAGTTGGCGGTACGACCGCTTGAGCGTGTCGCTATCGGCGTCTATGGGTACGCCTAGTATGGCGTAGTAGTTGTCTGGTGTGTCCATGAGTAGAAAAGTTCCGTTATAGCGTCCTTACTGTGCCAAATCCGTATCTCTCGTGGCTGGCATGGATGTCAGGTGAGAATGTGATATCTAAGTATCGCTTAAAGTGCTTCAGATGGCAATAGTCTGTTAGAAATTCTTCCCTCAAGAACCTTCGCGGGCCTGTTCCTATCTGGACAAATGTTCTTGTATCTTCTATACTACCAGCACAAGTTATAGAGTTCTCACCACGGAAAGAATCACGCTATCAATGCAGAATACATTTGCGACGGTCGTTACAACGGCGACAGCTTACTTGAGCGATATTGATCCGGTTATGCGGGCGGCCATTGAGCGGGTTGGTCCCTGTACCCTCCAGCCTGATCCGGATATCTTTAAGTCCCTGGTTGATGCGATCATCTCCCAGCAGATTTCCGTCAAGGCCGCTGATGCCATCATGGCGCGCGTGTGCGCAGCTCTGACGGAGGGAAACGTCACGCCGGAAAATCTGCGGCCCTTTGACTTTGAGCGCCTGCGCGCGTTGGGGCTTTCGACGCCCAAGGCGAACTACATCCGCAACCTTATCGAGCATATCTCCTCCGGCCAGTTGAACCTGGAACTGCTGCCGGAGCTGGAAGATGAAGCGATTATCACGCAGTTAACCGCCGTCAAGGGCATCGGCCGCTGGACCGCCGAGATGTGCCTTATATTTACGCTGGGGCGCCCCGATGTCTTGCCCGTTGATGATCTCGGCTTCCTTGAAGGTGTACGCGCCGCCTACCAGCTTCCAGCACGCCCCACAAAGAAGGAACTTCACGAGCGAGGCGAGCTGTGGCGCCCGTATCGCACGTTCGCGACATGGTATATGTGGGCGGTGCGCCGGCTTATGCTGAAAGATGAGCAGCGGGTGAAGACACGCATTGTGTCTTTGTAAGCTGCCCCATTATGCTGGTTCTTGCAACGCTGAAAAGATATCTCCCGTCTGAGCATTAATGATGTCAACATCGCTCCCAGGCGTTTTTTTGAATCTCATGATTTTTGCTCCTACATGGCTCTTCTTGCCTACAAAACAAAGTTGTAAGCATATAATTGCTGTATCTGAGAGAAAGACGATACAATGCTGGCATTCGTTCCAGCAGAAAGCAACGAGTTGGTGCTGGGTCTTGTTAGCCCTGTATGTCGTACAATACCTCGTGACAATATGTAGTGCATTGACACAATCAGGAGCAGTTATGTCGGATACCCAGACAGAACACACACATACAAATCGGCTCATCAATGAGACGAGTCCATATTTACTCCAGCACGCGCATAACCCCGTTAATTGGTATGCGTGGGGCGCGGAGGCCCTGGAGACGGCCAGGCGCGAAGACAGGCCCATCCTGCTCAGCGTCGGCTACTCTGCCTGCCACTGGTGCCATGTGATGGAGCGCGAGTCCTTCGAGAATGAGGAGATTGCCGACCTCATGAATACGCACTTTGTCTCCATCAAAGTGGATCGCGAGGAGCGGCCGGATATCGATAGTATTTACATGCAGGCGGTGCAGGCTATGACGCAGCAGGGTGGCTGGCCGATGACCGTCTTTCTCACGCCAGACGGTAGGCCATTCTACGGTGGCACGTATTTTCCCCCGGCCGACCGCCGTTACGGGCCGCAGCAGGTGATGCCAGGTTTCCCGCGTATCCTGCTGAGCGTGGCGGACGCCTATCAAAATCATCGTGAGGACGTAGAGGAGCAGGCAGAGCAGCTTGCCGACTACCTGAAGCAGCGCAGCGGCGCGCCCCTGCATCGCCGTGAGAGCGGACCTGTGGATGCCCATTCGCTCGATATGCTGAGCCGTGCCAGCCAGGCGCTGACCTCGGACTTCGATCCCGTCCACGGTGGGTTTGGCCACGCGCCCAAGTTCCCCAATACGATGGGACTGGAATTCCTGCTCCGCGTCCACCGGCACCGGCTGAACGGCGAGATTGGCACACAGGTAGCACGGTCCGAACTGGAGATTGTGGAGGCAAGTTTGCGGCATATGGCGAACGGCGGCATCTACGACCACCTGGGGGGCGGCTTCCATCGCTATTCGGTTGATGCTCAGTGGTTGGTGCCACACTTCGAGAAGATGCTCTACGACAATGCCCTGCTCAGCCGCATCTATCAGAACGCCTACCTGGTGACGGGCGCTGCCTTCTACCGGCGTATTGTCGAAGAGACCCTGGACTATGTGGTGCGCGAGATGACCTCGCCGGAGGGTGGTTTCTACTCCACACAGGATGCCGATAGCGAGGGCGAGGAGGGCAAGTTCTTCGTCTGGACGCCGGCGCAGATCGAGTCCGCGCTGCCGGGCGAGGAGGGCGCGCTCTTCATGCTGTACTACGGCGTGACGGCCGGCGGCAATTTCGAGGGCCAGAACATTTTGAACGTGCCGGAGCCGGACGCGCAGAAGGTCGCCGACAAGGCCCAGGTGAACCTGGAGCGCATGCAAGAGGCGCTCACGCGGGGTCGCCAGACGCTCTTCGCGCTGCGCGAGCAGCGGATAAAGCCTGCGCGCGACGAGAAGATCCTCACGTCCTGGAACGGATTGATGCTGCGCAGCTTCGCGGAGGCGGCGCGCCATCTCGGACGCGCTGACTATCTCCAGGTGGCCACGCGCAATGCCGAATTTTTGCAGCGGGAGCTGCGCCGCGCTGGTCGTATGCTGCGTACCTACAAGGATGGTCGGGGACGCTTGAACGGCTACCTGGAGGACTACGTGTTCCTGGCGGATGGTCTGCTGGCGCTCTACGAGGCCAGCTTCGATGCGCGCTGGTTCGCTGAAGCGCGTAGCTTACTGGACGAGGCCATTCGCCTGTTCGCCGACGCTGAGAACGGCGGCTTCTTCGATACTGGCAGCGATCACGAAGAACTGCTGAGCCGTCCGAAAGATGTGATGGACAACGCTACGCCGGCCGGGAATAGTGTGGCCGCCGATGTCCTGCTGCGCCTGGGCGCCTTTACCGGCGAGGAGGCCTATCGCCAGCGCGCCGACACCTACCTGCGCTCGATCTCCGATGCTATGGTGCAGTACCCACAGGCCTTCGGGCATGCCCTCGGCGCACTCGACTTCGCGCTCTCGCCGGTCAAAGAGTTAGCCATTATCGGTGACCCCCAGAGTGCCGGTACGCAGCTCCTTTTAGATGGAGTGAACCGGCGCTACCTACCAAATAGCGTTATAGCCTGCGCTGCTCCCGGTGTCAGCGAGGCCGCGCAGGTGGTGCCGTTGCTGGCCGAGCGACCACAAAAGGACGGCAAAGCTACGGCGTATGTTTGCCAGAATTTTGCCTGCCTGGCTCCGGTCAATACGGCGGAAGATCTGGCCGCACTGCTTTAGAACAGGGAGAGGGAATCTCTTGTATCGCGCAAGAAAGGTAGGGGCGTAGGAAAGGTAGGGGCGCCGTTTACAAGCCCCATAGACATTAAGTTAAGAATATTCGCGAATCCGAGTGGCATTCCATCCCTTTCCGGCCGGCCAGCGCTTGCCGAGATACGTCCGTTTCTTGACAGGAGTGATCTGCTCCGCTGGCCGG
>JBDTHH010000178.1:0-3868 GCA_039937055.1 Ktedonobacteraceae bacterium
GGACCTCCTTCAGGACGTTGATGCCATATTCGAGCCGTTGTTTCTGCTCCATCTCACGCTGATGCTGTTCGTTTAAACGCGTACGCGCCTCCGCCAGTTCTTCGGCCCGATTTGCGCGGTTGAGTGCGCGGTTGACGCTCCAGGAACTCAGGTACGCAATCATGGCGCTGCTGACCTGGAGCAGAAAGCCGTCAATAAGCTCGGTATAGGCCTGGCCCTTCTGGTTTACAAGGATCTCCTGGGTCAGCAGCGGATCGTGTGGTACCAGCGTAAATATGGCCACAATCAGCAGGATATTGAGGATGGCCAGCACGGGCAGAAAGAGGCGGGGGAGAATGGTCCCGGCAATTAAGATCGGTATCACGAACAGATCAAAGTCGGGGATATTTCCGTTGCGGATGCCGTGAGGTTGCATAACTATGAGCAGAGCAATGATCAGCTCAATGCTGGAAATAAAGAGCAGTCCACTTGCGGTAACCATGCCCTGGCGATTCAAGATGATCGAGGTACACCCGAACACTGCGAGCAGGCCAATGGTGATCCATATAGTTGGCTTGCTGAGAGCAACAGGGATAGTAGAGAGCACAGTGAACGGGATCAGGAGGAACAGAGCGCAGAGAAGGCGAGAGCGCCTGAGGCGTTCTTGATCCGCGACGGCTACGCCGAAGAGGTGGGCCGGGGGGCCAGTTAGTTGGACCCACAGTCTGCTGAGGCGAGACAAGAAGGAGGGTGCCGGTTGTGGCGGCTCTGGATACACTATGTATTTGTCTGAAGGAGGGAACGAGGATTGATAACTCATAACGTAGCTCCTTTGGCTTGTGGGTGCGCTTTCTAGCTGCTCCTCTTCCATACGTGATACGGCCGATTTGAATCTATATAGAGGCATGAGGTATTAGCCTCTATTATAGAGAATTTTCGGATAGAGGGGAAAGAATCAGGACTGATGTCTTAGCTACCTCGCGATACATAGAGAAGCGGATTTAAAGCACGCTTCCCGCTGTATCTTCTTTGCGGTCAAGTTGAGTTCGGTGCGGCCTGGGGAGCACAATGCTCACCGTGGTCCCCTGCTCAGGCACGCTGGCCACCGTTAGCGTGCCATCGTGTGCCACGGCGATGCTGCGCGCGATCGAGAGGCCCAGCCCGGTGCCTCCCGCTTCCCGCGAACGGGCCTTGTCCACGCGGTAGAAGCGTTCGCCCAGGTGTGCCAGATGCTCTGCGGCGATACCAATGCCGGTATCGCTGACCTCCAGGAGGGCCTGTTCCCCTTTCACCGCGACGCGCACCGTGACCTGACCGCCTGGCCGGTTGTATTTGATGGCGTTATCGAGCAGTGCGAGCACGGCCTGTTCCAATAGGGTCGGATCGCCGATCACCAGCACGCTCTCAAGGGCCTCGCCCTGCATGCTGATCGCTGCCTGATCTGCCAGCGCTTGCACGCGTCGCACGCTGGCCAGCGCAATCTCCGCGAGGTTCAGCACCTCATGCTCCCGGTGGGAAGCGTTGCTGTCCAGGCGGGCCAGGGTCAGCATATTGTTCGAGAGGCGCCCCATGTGCGCGGCCTCGGCGACAATATCCTCTAAGAGTGCGGCATCTTCGGTAGCCAGGTGCGTCCGGCTGCGCAACAAGACTTCGGCATCCGCCCGTAGCAGGGTCAGCGGCGTGCGCAGTTCGTGCGCGGCGTCGGCGATAAAGCGCTGCTGGTTTGTCCAGGCCAGGCGCGCCGGCGCCAGTGCGCGTTTCGACAGGAACAGTCCCCCCAGTCCTGCCCCGAGCAGAGCTATGCCCCCCAAGCCGAGCAACAGCTTGAGCAGCAATGCTAGCGTGTTTTCCTCCGCATAAATCCTTTCACCGACGAGTACGACACCCACATATCCACTCCCAGAGGGGTTCCTAACTATCAGCGCGTAGCGGTAGACCGGTCCAAACTTATCGCCTCCATCGACTATACCTTCAGCCGACGTACCCTGCTGTAAGACGGTTTTGGCCAGGGCATTGTCAAGAAAGGCCGGCGGAAGCCCGGTGGTGTTTTCGTCTGGCGGTAGATTGCCGTTCTGATCGTAGCACACGACGATCTCGGGGGTGCTGGAGGATTGATCAGGAGGGTCGCCTCCTTGATCGGGAGGGTAGAATGACCCCATCAGGGGACAGGCGCCATGATAGGGGGAATCTCTGAGCCACTGCTGCGCATGACCATTCGCATGTCCGGCGAGGTCATCATGAACGGGAGCCAGGAGAAAGAGGCGCGCCCCCACATAGAGCGCCACGCCGGAGAGCACCAGGGCCGTGCCCAGCACGCCACAGTACCAGAGCGTCAGGCGCACGCGTAGTCCCTGGAAGAGAGCTGCCCCGGCCTCTCGTGAGCGGCGGCTCCTTCGGCGATGTAGTGGCCACCAGGCAGGTCCTCGCCCGTTCATGCTGTTGCTCCTTCTTGCAGTATCAGGCGTCGATCTTGTAGCCCACGCCGCGCACGGTCTTAATCAAGGGATGGGGGAAGCCCTGGTCGACCTTGTCACGCAGGTAGTGAATGTAGATATCCACCACATTGGAGAGAGCCTCCAGGTCGTAGCGCCAGACCGCGTCGATGATCTGCGTGCGCGTGAGGACCTGGCCAGGGTGGCGCATCAGATATTCCAGCAGGGCAAACTCTTTGGCCGTCAACTCGATGACGTGTCCAGCACGGCGCGCTTCGTGCCGCACCAGGTCGAGCATAAGATCGCCCACAGTCAGTTGAGGGGTCTCGTCAAAGTGCCGGTCGCGGCGGCGCAGGAGCGCGTTGATGCGTGCCAGCAGTTCCTCCATCGCGAAGGGCTTGGGGAGGTAATCGTCGGCTCCCACGTTGAGACCCGTCACCCGATCCTCGATGGAGCCGCGTGCCGTGAGCATCAGCACGGGCGTCATGAGGCGTTCGGCCCGTATCTGGCGGCAGATCTCCAGTCCGTCCATGCCAGGCAGCATCACATCAAGAATCACCGCGTCGTAGGTGCCACTGAGCGCCAGATCCAGGCCGCCGGGACCATCGTGGGCCAGATCGACCGTGTGGCGCTCTTCCAGGAGGACACGACGCAGTAAGAATGCCAGCCGCTGCTCATCTTCTACCACAAGAATATGCATACATTCATTCCTTTGTTCATTGAGGCCAATGGGGTATCAGTTGGGAGCCATTGCTGTTCCTCTTTACTATAGTACGCGCTGAACATTGGAAACAGATTGGAACGGCGAAACGTTGTTCTTTCACCTGTTCCCCCCTTGCTCCCTCAAGATTGGAACGTTCACATGTGTTTCCAAGAAAGCTTCAATGAATCGATGCTACCCTGGTGAGTGTCAGGAGAGAATGCTCTCTGTCGACGAATGAACGAGTGAAAAAGAAAACACCAGGAGGTTCCTACTCATGAATACTATCAAGACCCAGGCCACATCTACACAGGCGACAACCCAGGAGATCTACGAGCGCGTGTCTGTCTCCTCTGAGCTGACATTTCCCGCCGCTCCCTTTCCTCGAAAGTATGTCCATAGCGTGTTTAACGACCTTCAAGATGCTGTGCAAGCCATGCTCGCGTTGCTCGTTGCTGGCTACGCTGCCAGCGACATCCATCTTATGACGGGCGAGCATTTTATGGAAGCTGTTGCACGCAGGCAGACGCTGCTGAGCTTCCTCTTCTCGTTCGATTATGATGTGTACCTGCAAGAGGCGCGGCGAGGACGCTTTATCCTCGCTGTGCGCCTTTCCGGCTACGAGCAGATGAACCAGGTGCGCGATCTGGTAGCTCCCTATCATGCGCATCTCATGAAATATGTCGATACCTGGACGATGACTGAACTGCTCCCGTAACTAACCACTACCTGAGTGCGAGCTGTGTCTCCGTAGGGC
>JBDTHH010000179.1:0-4697 GCA_039937055.1 Ktedonobacteraceae bacterium
GGGGCTGCTGAGAATGTCGATCCTGGATTGCTCCATTGGGTCAGGGTACATTCAACATCTCACTATCTTGATGTTTTTGTGGCAGATACGAATTTTGAGAGCGATTACGATCGGATACGAAACAACCGGAATGTAAATCGGCATAGCATTGCTCACGGTTTCCAAATTCAAGGGTATGCCTGGCTGAATTCCCTGCGTCTATTCCTGCTCCTGGACACCATCCACTACTTGCTCCAGGCTATCGAGAAGGGGATTGCCATAAGTGGAGTTGCGGTGTAACACAATTAGAATAGAAAGAATCAAATCATATGGAAGTGCCATTTCGAGGGCGGTTCGCTCATAGCTGCCAGGCTTTTGTGCTCCATTTTGGGCAACAAACCTCCGCCGCGTTCCACAATGGAAACCCGCCATGACTGGCTTTCAATATAGTTCTTGGACAGCCTCGCAGATATGGGAGAACTTCAGGTGGGTCAGGATTGATGACCCTGCTTGTGGAGAGACTTCCCACGCTGCGCGTCCCTGCTGCCATTTCCCGACATCAGCGAACCGGCACAAGATATATGCTCGTCCTGGCTTGTGACTAGAACTATGTCATGGCGCGTTAAGAAGGCATAATATGGCGCGGTGAAGCAAATGTTGTCGCATATGGAAGCCTGGAACTCGAAAGCAAATCAGATGAAGGGAAACCATAATTTGTCCGAAAGTTGTCAAAAAAGGATAATATGCCTGAAAGTCCTTGTTCGTGATTGTTTCTCCTCTTCCTCGTCATTCATACAGAGGTGCAAACCTGTGATGTTGATATGTTGATGAGGAGAACTCCTAATGTTTACTGATGAGTTGTTTGAAGTGTGGTGCCTCCAGCACAAGCTGCCGGAACAGGCAAAAACCATCATCTCTCGGATTCGCTCTTCCCCGCCTTCACGCTTGGTCCGAGGAGCGGCTGGCAACGTGAGCGGTCGCTATCCCAGTAAAAAAATGGGATGTACCATCCAGTTTGAGAGTCACCGAGGAGAACTGGCCTTCATTTATCAAATGGAACATGATCCCGTTGTCCTAGCGTTCTACGACCAACCTGAACCCATCAAGCTCACCTACCAGGGGAAAACTGGTAAACACGTGGGCTTGTTCCATACGCCAGACTTTTTCGTCCTGCGAGAAGATGGCGGGGGATGGGTTGAGTGCAAAATGGAAGATCAACTTCCCCTGCTTGCTGAGCAGATGCCCCATCGCTACCTGCGCAATACTGATGGCACCTGGTCCTGCCCTCCAGGTGAGGCATATGCGAAAACGTTTGGTCTGACCTATCGCCTTTTCTCCAGCGCCGAGATTGATTGGGTGTATCAGCGCAATCTCCGTTTTCTGGAGGACTATCTGCGTTTTTCCCGTGCTCCCGTCGAGGCCGAGGTTTCCACCGCCATTCGTACACTGGTCCAAAGCCAACCAGCGCTCTCGCTCCTGGAGGTGCTTGAAGGGATCCAAACAGGAACACCAGATGATGTCTACGCGCTCATTGCCTGTGAGCAATTGTATGTGGATCTCTCTCAGGTTCCACTGGCTGACCCTGCTCATGTACAGGTCTTTGTAGACCAGGAGCAATCGGCTGCATACAGGACGCTGAGTCAGTCATCCTTTCACCTCTTTCCTGGCTCGCCTTCCCGCAAGATTCTTCCCGGCACCATGCTTTGGTGGGATGGGAAGCCCTGGCGAACGCTCAATCTGGGCGAAACAGCAGTGACCCTCCTCTCTCCCGAAAAACGGGTGGTCGATCTGCCTATCGAGCTCTTTGAAGACTTGTTACGACAAAACAAAGTGACGATAGCGACACCTGATCCTTCCGACCCTAAGCTCGCACAGGAGCATGAAATCTTGCTGTCTGCCTCTCCTTCACAACTGGAAACTGCCACCTATCGCTACAAGATCTTGGGGCGGGCCTTACCAGAAGAAACAATCGCCCCAGCAAGAACCTTGCAGCGATGGCGATGCGCGTTTCGCACAGCGGAGGCCATTTACGGACATGGCTTTGTTGGCCTCATTCCTGGACAACATCGCCAGGGAAACCATCTGCCGCGACTGAGTCAAGAGGCTGATCAGTTGCTTGAAAAGTACATTACTGAGCATTACGAAACGCTGAAACAGCAGTCAAAAACAACTGTCTACCTGCTGCTCGAACGCGAAGCCAAAGAGCGAGGGATCCCCGTTCCCAGCTACCGAACCTTTCTGGATCGCATCGCGAAACGGGATCGGCAGGAACAAACGCTCAAACGACAAGGGCCGCGTGCCGCCGCTCAGCATGACCCCTGGGTGTGGGAGCTAGAGCAAACGACGCCAAAACATGGAGATCGTCCGTGGGAAATTGTGCATATGGACCATACGGAATTGGACATCGAGGTAGTGAGTGCTCGCACGGGACAGGCGCTTGGTCGTCCCTGGGCGACCTTTGTGATGGATGCCTACTCCAGGCGTCTGCTCGTCGTGTATTTGACCTTTGATCCTCCTTCCTACCGTTCTTGCATGATGGCGCTCCGAGAGTGTGTCTGGCGCTACGGTCGTTTCCCTCAGACGCTGGTAGTAGATGGTGGCCCAGATTTTCGCAGCGTGTACTTTGAGGCGCTGCTGGCCTACTACTCCTGTACGAAAGCGAGTAGACCCTGGGCGAAGCCACGCTATGGGTCCGTGTGCGAACGGCTCTTCGGTACTGCGAACACACAATTGGTGCATACGCTTACTGGGAATACACAAATCACCAAGCAGGTGCGCCAGGTCACCAAATCAGTCGATCCGAAACAGCACGCTGTCTGGACACTCGGTGATCTCTATCGTTACCTCATGACCTGGGCATATGAGATCTACGACACCACGCCTCATCCTGCCTTAGACATGAGTCCACGCGAGGCATTCAGAACAGGAATGGCAAGGAGCGGCGAGCGTATGCACTGTTCCATTGATTACGATGAGACGTTTCGTTTCTTCTCTCTTCCAACAACCCACAAGGGGAGCGCGCAGGTCGAGCCAGGGAGGGGCGTCAAGATCAACTACGTGTATTACTGGTCTGATGAATTTCGACCGACGACCATTGAGCATACTCAGATCCCGGTTCGCTTCGATCCCTTTGACATTGGGACGGCCTATGCTTTTGTCAAGTCGCGTTGGGTTCCCTGCATTTCTGAGTATTACCTCCAGTTCAAGGGCCATTCTGAGCGTGAATTGCTCTTAGCTACCACCGAATTACGCAAGCGGCGGCAGGAACATGCAAAGCACACCTCTATCACGGGAAAACGTTTGGCCGAGTTTTTAGCTTCAGCCGAGGCCCATGAAGTGGTGCTCACACAACGGCTTGCCGATGCCGAAGTCCAGGATGTCTTTGCTCAAATGGGTGGGATGAGGAGCAATCTCGCAGGTGAGAAATCGGTTCATCCATCAGAGAAGGAGATCCACAACACACATCCCGAACCGCTGCCTCCGGCTGAGGAGGAAGATATGTATGCAGGTCTGGAGATTTACGAGGAGTATCAGTGATGGCAGATGTAGTCCAGCCTGCACCGTTTCCGCGTCACCTCTTGAATGAGTCTCCAGCCAGTCGTTTAGACTCCTTCAAGGCGTACACGGTTGCTCACCCCGCGCTCAAGCAGGCAGATCAAGCCGTGTGGAACGCGCTGCGTGAACCGGCAGGAGCGGCCCTGATTTTTGTGGCGGGTCCAACCGGCGTTGGCAAAACGACGTTGTTGGCGCAAATTGAGAAACGTTTGATTGACTTGGAGATGACTCAAGGCCAGATAGAACACAGCCGCCTTGCCGCATTGAAGTTAGATGCCGTTTCTCCTGCGCTTACCCAGTTCAAGTGGGCAGATTACTACCAGCGTGCGCTCTTGTTGCTCCAACAGCCACAGATTGAGTATGCAGTTTCTGATCGGGGATCTCTGCCCCTGTTTACCAGGCATGTGTATCGCCAGGAAGAACGACCTTGGAAAGGGGTATCCAATACAGCAGGACTGCGCTTGCTCTTTGAGCAGACGCTCTTGTCCCGAAAGCCGTATGCTATCCTGATCGATGAGGCTGAGCATATCGCAAAAGCAGCACGAGGCTCCAAGCTCCTGGATCAACTTGACCATCTGAAGAGCTTAGCCATCATGACACGAGTCGTCCATGTTCTGGTAGGGACCTATGATTTGATGGTCTTTCGTAATCTCAGCGCCCAGCTCTCTCGACGCAGTATCGATGTGCATTTCTCTCGCTATCACGCCACTAATGAGGGTGAGGTGAGAGCATTCAAAAGCGTCCTGTGGTCGTTTCAGCGCAACCTCCCGTTGGAGCAAGAACCCGATCTCCTCCAACAGTGGAAGTATTGCTACGAGCGAACCATTGGCTGTGTTGGCATGTTGAAAGACTGGTTGACACGGGCCTTGGCCGAGGCCATTGAGCGCAACGAGACAACCATTTCGCAGTCCTTGCTTGAACAGCATGCACTCTCTGTAGATCGCTGTGGTCAGATGGTGACTGAGGCTGTCGCTGGGGAAACTGTGCCGACAGAAGATGAGCACGCGGCTTACCGATTACGCGTTCGACTTGGGTTAGAGGCTGGACCAGCAGAACAAGATCGGCAGTCACAGCCCACTCCGCGTCGGAATTCACGGGTTGGGCAACGCAAACCCGTTCGCGATCCAGTGAAAAAGGAGGAGGCATCTTGAAGCAAATTGTGG
>JBDTHH010000180.1:0-3072 GCA_039937055.1 Ktedonobacteraceae bacterium
CAAGACCGCGCGATACATAGATAATCCCTTATGTGCAAATGTTCTATTAAAGGGGCTGAAAGCTTTTAAGGGCCAAGGAGTGTACGGCGATGAGACAGCGCGATGGATCAGAGCTGTTTGGGGCAGAGGACGCCCGCGGTGCCAGCATAGGCATTATCGAGGTCGATCCTGAGGATAGCCGGAAGAGTGTATTGACGGCCATTATGACGCAGAATAAGCTGGGGCGGAAATATACCGTCCTTGTGCTACCCGACCGGAATAAGTCCTTCAGCCGCGCCGTCGATTTCGAGGGGCTCAGAGATACGCAGCGCAATCTCCAGACACAACTCGCCATCGTCGCCTCCAAAAACTCGGACCAGGCCCGCTTCGCACGCCAGAACCGTTTTTCCGTCTTCCTCTCGTTAGAGAATTACGCCAGCTACGCGCAGTCGTTTCTCAAAAGGGAGCCAGCGCCTGAAGGAGTGCAAGAGTCAGCACCACCAGAAACAGCAGAGAGTCAGCCCGCAAATCCCACTCCTGAGAGCCAGACACCACAGGATATCACCGGAGAACCAACGCGGCCCCTCCCCCGTCCAGTACCTATCATACAAGAACCGGCGCCCGCACCCGCGCCTGCCGCCACACCGGTCGATGTTCCTGATACCGCGTCCACAGAAGAACCGACGCAACCTCTCCCCAGTCCAGTATGGGTCATGCCAGAACCGGCGCCCGCACCCGCCCCTGCTGTCACGCCGGTCGATGTCCGTGACACCGCCTCCACAGATCAACAGCCAGAGACCAATGATAGCATGGTGGAGCCACCTCCTGTTGTGCCCATTGAGCCACACGGACCACGCGAACCGGAGGAGCCAGCATACACACCAGTTCCCGCCTTTGTTGAAGAGCAGCCAACGCCACATCAAGAGGCGGACACCCTGGACTCCCCTTCACTTGTAGGACCATCGATCATCGATCTGCGCCCGGCCCAGCCGGCAAGAGCCAGAGACGCCCAGTTGCCCGCGCCAGTTGAGGTCAGCGCCCCTCCACCCAGGCGGCGCAGGAGCAGACGTGGCTACGTCATCGCCGCGCTCCTGCTACTCCTGCTGCTCATCGGGGGAATTGCGCTTGCCTCGCTTGCCGGCGTCATCCCTATCGGCCAGATCTTCCCCATCGCGGCCTCCTCGGCCACAATCACGGTGACACCGGATAGCCACACACTCGTGAATACCTATACTATCTCAGCGGTGACGCAACCGCCCGATACCTCCCTACACCAGGTTGGCGCGCGTTTCTTGAACTTCACAACACCCCAGCAATCACAATCCGCCAGGGCCACAGGGAGTGGCAGTGTGCCCGCTATCCAGGCACATGGTACATTGACGTTCTACAATGCCCTGGCCTACGCGCAAACCGTACCCGCCGGCACCGTCTTTACCGATGCGAACGGCGTCCAGGTGGTGAACGATCAGGTGGCCACTGTCGCGGCGGCGCAACCGCCCCTTGAAGGCGCGGCAACAGTGCCCGCGCATGTCATCGAGCCGGGTGCAAAGGGCAATATCCCGGCACACGATTTCAGCATCATCCAATGCTGCCACGCGGGCATCACAGTCGAGAATGCGGCACAGTTCAGCGGCGGAGTCGACGCGCAGACCTATACCTATGTCCAGCAGAGCGACATCGACGGCGCAGCCACTGTCCTGAAGGGACCGCTTATCACCAATGCGCAGCGATCTATCCAGGCACAGATTCTCCCAGACGAGCAACTCGTCAAGCCCATCGAGTGTACGCCTGGCGTCGTCGCCGATCACCAGGCCGGCGAGCATGCGGCCAGCGTGCTGGTGTCCGAGATGGTGAACTGCCTGGCAGAAGTCTACAACCAGCAGGCAGCACGCACTCTGGCAACGAGTTTGTTGCAGGCAAGCGCCCAGCGCAATCCCGGCGCCAACTATACCCTTGTAGGACGCATTGCCACGCAGGTAAAGAGCGCGACGGTGACCAATGCCAAAGGCGCTATCTCAGTCCAGGTCGCGGCAACAGGGCAGTGGGTCTACCAGTTTAGCAACGCACAGGAAAAGCGGCTGGCAAGGCTGATCGCAGGCAAAAGCACTCCCGATGCCCAGGCAGCTTTAGCGCACCAGACGGGCGTGAAACGCTCCGCCATCGCCCTCTCCGGCGGGACCAACAACGTGCTGCCAGACGATCCCAACGCGATTACCGTCGTTGTGCAAACGCCTGGACCAGTCAAGGCTAGATGAGAAGTCGCATTTCTCAAAAATGTTAGAGAGAGCGCAGATGCTCTGTCCAATAATGATGGGTTTTAGCAACGACCGTGACCACGTTCTTCATCTCTTTATCCTGTAAGAAGTCTGGGCCAGCAGGCAAAAACAGCGTCGCCCCTTCACGTCGCACGCAGATATTTTCGACAATAATGGCCCGCAAGAGCCAGAGCGCCATCTCCTCGTTGTAGCACTTCAAGCCGATCCAGCCCAACCTCTCGCTGCGAACAATGGGCAGGTCAGTCACAAGGCGCAGACCGCGCTCAATCTCTGCTACTACGCATTCATAGGCTGCTAGATTCGCTCTTACTTCATCGGGTGGGACAGGCTCCAACAAGGTATCACGATGGGGGGGACCACCGGCCAATGCCAGGTCGCAAAAGCCAGTCCACATCTCGTCCCAGGCAACCTGGCCGTCCTCAGCAAAGCGCATGGGAGCAGTACCCATCGGGGCAGCGCTGACCTGCTTCCCTCCGAGATAGCGAGGCGGGAGGATGCGCGATAGCACCGGGGGTAATGGTTGGTTTTGCGCTGAGCCACGCCGCTCATTGCCGGCGGAACTGACCGGGGGCACATAGATAGCGCCAGTGCGCCAGTCTAACTCAGCAATATGCCCACCCGCGATAGTGAAGGCCTCGGCAGGGTCGCTCCAGGTAATATAATCGCCTTCGGGGAGGGAGGCAAAGACAGCGGCAAACACCGGCTGCCCGGCGATCCTGCGTTCAAGCACATCGGTGTGTACTCTCTTCGCAGCAGCATCTCCACGCAGGCTCACATCGATCTGATACCCGTGCAGGTTCTCCCTGGTATAGATAAT
>JBDTHH010000181.1:0-3808 GCA_039937055.1 Ktedonobacteraceae bacterium
GCCCCACGGATACGGCCTGTTATGTAGGGGCGCCGCTGGCCTGCGCCCGGTCCCTACGCGTGATGGGGAAGCGCCCGCTCACGTGAGCCCTTAAGCTCAAGCTCCCTCCGCCTCTACAGGAATCAGCACAGGTACAAAGCCCTCGCCCGGCTTGTAGTCCGGGGATTGGTGGCGGAAGTAGGTATTGTACAGGTGCGCGTAGTGGCTGGCGCGCGCCATCAAGGCGTCGTGATTGCCTTCCTCCACGATGCGACCGCGATCCAGGACGATGATGCGGTCGGCGTGCCGGATAGTCGAGAGGCGGTGGGCGATCAGGATCGAGGTGCGGCCTTGCAGCACGATATCCAATCCCTCCTGAATCTGCGCCTCGGTCAGCGGGTCAACGCTGGCGGTGGCCTCGTCAAGGATGATAATCGAGGGGTCCTGCAGCATCACACGCGCCAGCGCGACGAGTTGCCGCTGGCCCATAGAGAGCGAGCGTCCGGTCTCGCCTACCTCCGTCGCCAGGGACTCTGGTAGGGCCTCCAACCAGTCTCCGCTGCCGATCCGCTGCGCCACAGCGGCTACCTCCTCGTCGGTGGCATCCGGGCGGGCGTAGCGAATGTTGTCGGCCACGCTGCCTGAGAAGAGGAACGGCACCTGCGGCACCATGCCCAACTGGCGATGGTAGTCGTGCAGGTCGAAGGTGCGGATATCGCGCCCATCGATCAGCAGTTGCCCACCCTGGAACTCGTAGAAGCGCGCGATCAGTTTTCCAAGGCTCGACTTTCCGGCGCCCGTGTGCCCCACCAGCGCGATGGTCTCACCGGCCTTGATGGTCAGATTGAAGTCCCGCAGCACGGTCTGCCTGTCGTTGTAGCTGAAGAACAGGTCCTTGAACTGGACCTCCCCGGCGAGACGACCCACCGGCTGACTGTCGATCTGCTTCACACGCGGATCAGCGTCCAGCAGGGCGAAGACGCGCTCGCTGGCGGAGAGGCCCAGTTGGAACTGACTCCAGAACGAGGCAATGCTCGTCAGGGGGAACCAGAACAGGTTGATGCTCTGCACAAACAGGAACCACACCCCCGCCGAGACGCTGTGATCGAGCACGCCCAGGCCGCCGAAGTAGACCACGATAGTAGTGCCCAGGTTCGCGACCATCACCAGCAGCGGGAAGATGCCGTTGTAGACGAAGCCCGAACGCACATTGACCTGGTACGACTGCTCGTTCACCTGCTTGAACTCGTTGTACATGTTCTGTTCCTGGCGGAAGTTCTTGGCCACGGTGATGCCGCTGACCACTTCCTGCACGTTGGCGTTGACGCGTGCCAGCGAGCGCTGTGAGCGCCGCGTGACGTTGCGCGCGATGCGCCGGAAGCCGAGCGCGAGCAACACGATCACCGGGGCAATCACAAACGTCAACAATGCCAGGTGCAGGCTCTTGTAGAACAGCACGGCCACGATCAGGAAGAACAGCAAGAACTGGCTGAGCAGGTTGAGCGTCAGCGTGACGACGGTGGCGAACTCCTCGGTGTCGGATGTCACGCGGCTGACAATCTTGCCCGATGGGAATTCGTCATAGAACGACATGTCGCGCGCGAGCACACCCTTGAAGGCGTCGTTGCGCAGGTTGAGCACGACATCGCCTACCGCGCGCGCCGTGTACCACTGGCGAAAGAAGTTGCACAGCCACGAAAGCACACCCGCGACGAGGATGGCGGCGGCCAGCAGCACCACCGTCTGCACTGTGCGCGACGTTTGTAACGTATCGAGCGTCTGCGCGATCAAGATCGGGAAGGCCGTGTCCAGCAGCGAACTGAGCACGACCATCACGGCCACGAATATCATCACCGGTAGCTTCGGTCGGAAGTACCTGATGATGCGCCCGACCAGGTGCCGGTCCGAATAGGTCCGGTCATAGGCCTCAGCCTCCAGACCATCCATGATAAAGCCCATACGTCCTCCTCTAATCCATATCTAGAACGCCGCCGCCAGGGGCACCGGCATCACGGTACACATAGCCACCCGTTGTCCCCAAAGTACGCGTCAGGGGCACCCCTCCATTACCATGCCCAGCGGTCGCCTCAATATGTAGGGGCACCTCTTGTGGGTGCTCTGCTGGCAGGGCCGGATCGTAGTGGACGAAGATGCGCCGGTACGCCTCGCAGCGCTCCAGCAGTTCGTCATGCGTGCCCTGGTCGATCAAGGCGCCGCGCCTTATGAACAGGATCTTGTCGGCCCAGCGGATCTGCGAGAGGCGATGCGTGATCAACAGCGTGGTGCGGCCCTGCAAGAGGCGGCGAATGGCCTTCTGGATCTCGTCCTCGGTGGCGCTGTCGATGGCGCTGGTCGAGTCGTCGAGGATGAGGATACGCGGGTCGGTGAGCAGGGCGCGCGCGATGGCGATGCGCTGGCGCTGACCGCCCGACATCGTGACGCCGCGCTCGCCGACCACTGTGTCGTAGCCATCCTTGAAGCTCATGATGAAGTCGTGCGCCTGAGCATCCCTGGCCGCCTGCTCAATGGCCTCACGCGTGGCGCGTGACCCCAGACCATAGGCGATGTTCTCGGCGATGGTGCGCGAGAAGAGGAAGATGTCCTGCTCAATGGTCGAGATCTGCGAGCGCAGCGCGTCAAGGCTCCAGTCGCGCACATCGACCCCATCGATCAGCACGTGCCCGCTATCAACGTCGTAGATGCGGTTCACCAGCTTCGTCAGGCTGCTCTTGCCCGCCCCGGTCTGGCCCACAATCGCCACAGTCTGGCCAGGGTCGGCATGGAAAGAGATGTTCTTCAATACTGGCGTGGCGCCATAGCTAAAGGTCACGTCCTCGAAGAGGAGCTTGCCGCGCATGTCGGCGCGATAGCCGCCCTCATTCTCGTCAAGTTCGGTCTCTTCGCGCAAGATCTGCAAGATGCGCTCGGACCCGGCGATGCCCAACTGCAACAGGTCGAATGTCCACAGCGAGATGCTTGTGGGGAAGCGCAGGATGCTCATCAGGCCCATGTAGGCCACCAGGCCGCCGATGGTGAACTGGTTGTGCAGCACGAGGTACAGGCCATGCAGGAAGGCCGCCACCAGGATCACCGCCAGAATGAGCATCGGCAGGTAGCGCGCCTGCACGCGCCCATTCAGCACGAAGGCATCGCGATAGCGCCCGGCGTTGACCTCGAACTTGCGCTGCTCCTGGTCCTCCTGCGCCGTCGATTTCACGACCTCGATGCCCGCGACGGCCTCGTTCAGGCCGGCATTGGTGGTGCCAAACTGGCCACGCATCTCGCTGACGACCGGTCTGAGCCGGCGTGTATAGTCGCGCAGCGTGATGACGAAGAGCACCACAAAGATCAGAGGCACGAGCAGCAACTGCGGATTGAGAAAGCCGATGAAGGTGATCGTCACCGTCAGGCTGGTAAACGAGTCAACGATAGCGTCCAGGCCGGGCACGACCATATTGCTAAGCTGCGTCATATCGTTGGCCGCGCGCGCCATGATATCGCCCACGCGCTGGCGATTGTGGAAGGTCTGGCTCTTCCCCAGTAGGCTGACATACAGCTCCGCGCGCGCATCCCGCGCCAGGCGCTTGCCCATCACCTCCGCCGAGAAGCGCGCCGCCAGGTCCACCACCCCGCCGATCAGGACCACAGTCAGGATGGAGAGCGCGATGCCCGCGAGCTGGCCAAGACCACGCTGGCCCTGGAGCACCGCGTTAAAGGCCGAACCCGTGAAGAGTGGGATCGAGGCATAGAACATATTTGTCAGGATGGTTGATAACAGAAAGCCGCTCAGAATAAGTTTATAGCGTAATACATGCGAAACGATCCAGCG
>JBDTHH010000182.1:0-3953 GCA_039937055.1 Ktedonobacteraceae bacterium
TGACGTTGCCGGTGATATTCAAGTTCAGCCCGCCAGTATTGCCGCCTAAGAGCGCGGCCTTTAAGGGTGTCTGCAACAGCAGCGCGGTAATGCCTACTACCACGAACGCCGCCATCTGTGTCAGACCAGCCGCGCCGATGCCGATGATTTTGCCGGCCATCAATTGTAGAGGCGTGGCGGCGTTCACCAGGATCTCCATAATGCGGCTGCCCTTCTCCTCGGCGACACCCATAGCCACACTCATTCCGTAGAGATACACCGACATGAAGATCAGGATGATGCCCGCGTAGGCAATGATATACCCGGCGACGATATCGCCAACCGAACGTTTATCTTGTGTCTGCCCCAGGTTCACCACCGAAAATGCTGGTTGCGCAAAGAGCTTGCTTGTTTGATCCGCGCTCAAGCCCAGGCGAGAGGACCTGTCGAGCAGACTCAGTTGACCCGCGAGCGTCTGCACCTGGGAGGTGTTGCCGGTGTCTGACGAACTGGTGTAATAGGTAAAATGCACATCCTGGTCTGGCGCACGATCCAGCACCAGTAGAATGCCCAGTGTGCCGTCTTTCACCTGTTTCTGTAGATTGTTACTGCTCGCGGTCGATGCCGTGGAGACGGCGAATTGCGCTTTCCCGGAGGCGCTCTGCCCGGATGCCGTGCCATTGAGCGAGCTATCGACGTAGTGTTGCAGCGTGGTGTCGTTCATGCCGGCGATGCTGCCCGCGTTATTCACAACTACGACCTTCGTCTGCGAGTTTGAGTTGGCCGTGAAGTACTGGATAATGGTCGGCACGCAGGCCCCGATCACAATCAGCACCAGGATGATGATGGTACTGATAATGAAACTCCGCTGCGTCAGGCGTTTCTTATACTCGTGCTCGATAATCAGGCCGATATTGCGCAGGGTGTTTTGCCGGGCGTCGCGGCCTAAACTGACGGTTGTGGTCTGTGGCTCCTGCTCCAGCGTCTGCTGTTGTGGTGTTGTCAGAGTATCCTTTGCCATTATTTTATGCCTCCTGCCTGCGCTGGTAGCGCCTGTGGAACATCTGGCATCCCGCTCTGGCCGACGGATGCGATGAAGATGTCGGTCAGGGATGGTTCGGCCAGCTCGAAGCGGCTAATGATCCCGCCGTGACTCAGCGCGGCCTCCACGATCAGATTGGGGTTGAGGTTGGCCTGGATCTGCATCTCGATATAATCCTGCCGGCGTTTCATCACATGGATGCCTTCCAGCGTATCCAGCCAGAGGGCCTCCGGGTCGTTATCGAGCTTGAGACGCACCATGTTGCGCCCGTGCTGGCGTTTGATCTCGCGTACGTTGCCCTGGATGATGGTCTGGCCTTTGTTGATGATCAGGATATCCTCGCAGAGTTCCTCGACCTGCTCTAGCTGGTGCGTCGAGAAGATGATCGTCTTGCCCCGGCGGTGCATCTCTAGAAACGCCTCTTTGAGCGTGTTCGCGTTGACCGGGTCCAGCCCGCTGAATGGCTCGTCCATGATCAAGATCAAGGGGTCATGGATGATGGTGGCCAGAAACTGGATCTTTTGCTGATTGCCCTTGGAGAGTTCTTCGACCTTCTTTTTGCGGTACCCGGTGATCTGAAAGCGCTCAAGCCATTCGTCCAGGTGCTTTTTGGCTGTGGGCTTCGATAAACCGTTCAGGCGTGCCAGGAAGAGCAACTGTTCCTCGACCCCCTCTTTGGGGTAGAGGCCGCGCTCTTCCGGCAGGTAGCCCCAGTTGCGCCGGGGTACCTCGCGTACATCTTTGTCATTCCAGGTGATGCGCCCACTATCGGGCCGCAGGATATCGAGGATCATGCGCATGGTGGTGGTTTTTCCGGCGCCGTTCGCGCCCAGAAAGCCAAAGATCGCGCCCTCCCTGACTTCCATAGACAGGTCTGTGATGACGTGAAGTTGCGCGAACGATTTATTGATATGGTCAACTAGCAATCCCATAATGATGACTCCTTACTGTGGCATATGTTCAATTGAACGTGGGTGAGTGGGATAGTATAAAATATGGATCTTGCATCCTTACGTTTTATAGCCTCCAACGGCATGTAGGTGTGATAGTAATACGTCTTCGTGCTAGATGTTATCACCGCTTTATCATAATTTTATCATAGTGGAAACGTTGCTGTCGCAACGTCATCGTAAGCGAGCGCCTTTTCTATACGATAGCTCTCCCTTATCAGCTATTCAGGTTTATGAGACCGTTGTAAGCATTCAAGCGCTATAATTGGTGCTTTCTACCTCTATACATTTCTTAGATTTTATGCTATGATATATTCAATAGCTGTTCTGTTGCACGCTTACTTGAATACAAGATTAACCTGCAAGCAGGATAGCAAATCTCGATGTAGGTGTAGAACGATATGGAGGGAGAGCTTCTTTATGGATATGCAGCCATCCCCCAGTTCTCCGCTGGTACCACGCTTTATTGTGTTTGAAGGCGTGGACGGAGCCGGTAAAACAACCCTGGCTCGCTTCCTGGCAGCCTATTTCCGCCAACAGGTCCCTGGGTTGTCCCTCTATGCGGGTTCGTTTCCTGGCGCTCTGCCACACACACTGGGTGAATGGGTCTACCGCTTCCACCATCGCCAGATTACAGATGCTCCGTCACCCGATCAAATTGCGCCACCCGCACTGCAACTACTCCATGTCGCTGCCCATATTGATGCAATCCTGACCCATATAGGTCCCATGCTTGCTAGCGGAGGTTATGTTATCCTGGACCGCTACTGGTGGAGCACGTATGGCTACTCAAGACAACATCTATCCCCTGAGCTGGCCTGGACGCTTGTCTATCCTGAGCAGCAGTTTCTCGCTGCGTTACCCTCTCCTGTTATCATCTATGTTACCAGAAGTACCAGCCTGAAACCGCATGAGGTAGACTCCGAGCTACACATTAAACTGGATACGTACTACCGCGAGATTATTGCGGCAGAGCAACAAGCTGGCATCATTGTCCATGAGCTAAGCAATGATGGTCCTTTAGAACAGACCTGGGCTCAACTCTTGAATATATTAGCCCTGCCATATCATCCTTTGTAGAGGTTGTACTCATGTATATACGTTTTCAACGTGATCGTCTCGATTTATTTTGGCAATTCATTTGCGAACGCCAGTGTATCTGGCACGGGCGTTTCGTGCAGAAGCTTCCTCCTCCCTGGACACAAGACCAGATTATGCAGAGCGAGCGCTTTACAAATATATACCGCGAGCTTGATCCAGGGACACAGTATGTTATACAGGAGATTTTAGAGAAAGAGGCTCCTAAACCAGATAAAATTTTCAACACCATGCTCTATCGCCTCATCGGCCGTTCTGAGAGCCATAAGGCTCTCGGCTTCCAGTGGTTGGCTGTTTTTGATCCGGCACAACTGGAGCGCGTGCTGAAAGAGATACGAGAGAAGGGCGAGCCACCTTTTACTGGAGCCTATATGGTAAGCGCTTATACCAGCATGGGATCAAAGGACAAGGTAGAAAACGTGGTACGCTTGTTTGCCCTTCTTGACCAGAGTTTTGGGAACTTCTACGGGCGTATTGAGCGCAGTAGCAGCCCTGCGGAGGTATACGAGGTGTTGCGTTCGGCCCATGGCTTTGGGAACTTCCTGGCCTATCAAGTACTGGTCGACCTGCTCTACCCACTCAGAGTGTATGGGAATGTTCCACTTTTACCTTACTCACATAACGATTGGGCAAGTCCTGGGCCGGGAGCGCTGCGTGGGATCAAGATGCTGTTACAGGAAGATGTGGACGTGGAACCACTGGAGGTGATGTGCTGGTTACGCCAGCATCAACACGAAGAATTTCAGCGCCTGGGTCTGGATTTCCCCTTTCTCTCGGATGAAAATGACAGGGTGCAAGATATTTCCCTGGCAAATATTCAGAACTGCCTCTGCGAGTTTCATAAGTATATCAAGATCAGTGAAGGAACAGGACGAGGAAGACGG
>JBDTHH010000183.1:0-9528 GCA_039937055.1 Ktedonobacteraceae bacterium
GCACCCCTATGCCTTTAGTACTCCGCATGCTAGAAACTCCTATCCTATAAGCAGGAAAATATCTATCCTATACACGCGTGTCCAGTCCTTTCGGATGAACGTAAAAATCAAAGCGGTCGCGTCCCCAGGCACGCAAGCGGCCGGCTAGGGGTCCGCCTTTTTGGCAGAATCTCCTGGCGCAAAGCATTGTTTCTATTTCATGTTCCATGTTATAATGGTTATGTGATTGAGGGACCATTATCCTAAGGTAAGTAGTATCCAGTATCTGGCTTCGCTCCTCTCTTCATCTTAGGAAATCACCGCCTGACAATCACCTTGAGATATCCTTCTGTCAAAAGTTCCGGCCAGACGTATCTCCTGCGGCACCTTCCGTCTAACCATTGCGAACAGTGTATTGTGAGGAGCGAGCAACAAAGAAGAGGAAATAGTCTACACATGATGTCCCTTGAACCTTACCAGGACCGCGTTCTTACCTGCCGTGACTGTGGTCGAGAATTCACCTTCAGCGCTGGTGAGCAGGAGTTCTACGCCAGCAAAGGCCTGACCAACGAGCCGGGCCGTTGCCCCGATTGCCGTGCAGCCAGGCGCAACAGTCATTCATCTTCCACACGACCGCGTGGCGAGCAGTACGAGGCTATCTGCTCAAGCTGTGGCCGCCAGACCACGGTCCCCTTCATGCCCCGCGAAGACCGTCCCGTGTATTGTAGCGACTGCTTCCAGGAACAACGTGCCGCACGTCCCCCCCGTCAGGATTCCGGCAGGCAGAGCTACGACAACAGCAGCAGCTACGGCAACAATAGCAGCTATGGCAATGGCGGCGGCGGGAGCAACTCCCGTGGTCGTGGAGGCCGTGGCGAGCGCCGTGAGCGCTACGACCGCTGGTAAGCATCCCGTCTGAAAAGCGCGAGAGGTAGGGGCGCCCCTACCTCTCCTGCACCGACAGCCTGTGAAGCGCCCTGTAAAAACCTCGCCCTCGCGAAAGCTACTGCCCCTCTCTGCAAACTAAGCTACCCACACCGTTTCCATTCCTCTGCACATTGCGTCCTTTTGCGAATTCTTTCGTCTATAGTATTGAGCCAACTGCGTCATCAACCTCTCCGCCGACAAAGGCCAGGTATTACGCGAGGCTTACCATGTACTCGCAGCAGGCGACCGGTTCGCGGTCTCGGATATCGTCTTCCAGGGCCAGTTTCCGCCCGCGCTAAGAAACGACCTTGAATCGTGGGCGGGCTGCATCGCCGAAGCGCTGGAGGAACAAACCTACCGCCGCCTGCTACAGGAAGCGGGTTTTGTCGATATCGAGATCGAGGTCACAAGGTGCTATACGCTCCAGGATGTCATCGACAGTGGAGCAGCAGTATCCATCGGCGCGCTCACAAAGTATAAGGGTACCTGAAACGAAAAACGTTACGGCGTTGTCGTCGCATGGTACGCTTCCAATGCTGCCACGAAGCCCGACCGCGGGCTGGTGAGCACTGGAATGGAAAGATCTGGACAAAGTTCGGTTACACGAGCCATAGATGCTTGGGCCAGGACAATAATATCACCTTGAGATGCCACTCGTTGCAGTTGGTCGGCCACCGCTTGAAGATAGGCTTCATGTTCTCCGCGTTCAAAATGACGCCACGCCGAGTCGCAGAGCAGATCGATCACCTGAACCTCTTTTTGCTGCCGTCGTGCAGCATCATAGATCAATTCTCGTGTCGGGAGAAGCGTCGAAGGCAGGGTTGCCGCGACGACAATACGCGACCCTCGTGTGACGGCTTCCTCGGCCATCGGGCGATCAATGCGCATGACCATAGTCGATGTGTGCTGATTGACCACCTCAGCAACAACGCCGATAGAAGAACAGGTACAGACAACCACGGCTGCTCCTTGATCTACTGCTGCCAGCAAGGTCTTCTGAACGCGTTGCTGTAATGAAGGGGTCATGCCTCCCGCATCACAGGCTTCGCGTAACAGACTTTCATCGACGATATGCTCAAGAGGAATATCCGCTGAATACTCTGCTTGCAATCTATTGAAGGTGTGGACATGAACAGGAGAGGTATGTAAAAATGTGAGCGCGCGTGTCAAGAGAGCCTCCTCAGACAATTGTGCCTATATATTAGCAGTTTTGCTCAGTTTGTACAGCACCCGTGCGAACTACTCTGCGTATATTATCCCTCTAGAAGTGCTAAAATAGATGTTAGAATAGGTCTCCCGCTCCGCGAGACTGGTTTCAACGTACAGGAAAGATAAGGAAATATTGCAGCTCTTCGACAAGGCCAGAGCGGCATTTCAAGAGATGCTCGCCATCGAGACAGAAGGAGCCAACCAGAGAGCGATCGGCGAGGCCCTGTACGGACTCGCGAGGGCCGCGGCGGCCCAGGGTGATATGGTCGAGGCCCGGCGGCTCAGCGAGGAGAGCGCAGGTATTCTTGAGAAAATCGGCCATCTCACCGCGCCTGAGATAAAGCAATGGCTCGCGCAGGACGCGTCATAGGTCAATGGGTAGTGGCCTCCCTCGCGGGGGCCATGACTGGAGTAACCTCCCTTATGGAGGCCCTGACTCCAAAGGTGGACAAAACCATTATGCTAACTAGTAAGGAGGCTCTGGAACAGGGCGTCCTTGTCTTATTAAACCAGGAGACGCCCCGCCTGGATGCGCAGGTGCTGTTGAGCTATGTGCTCGCCGTTGAGCGGCCCGCGCTCTACGCATATCCCGAACGCGCGCTGACCAGGGAGCAAGAAGAGCGATTTCGCGCGCTCATTGCGCGCCGCGCGCAGGGTGAGCCGATCGCCTACCTGACCGGGCATAAAGAGTTTTATGGGCTTGATCTCCTCGTTGATCGGCGCGTCCTGATCCCACGCCCGGAGACCGAACTGCTTGTCGAGTCCGCTCTAGCTGTCATCCGGCGCATGTGTGATGCCGGGCGCGTTCCTGTGGTCGCCGATATCGGCACCGGCTCCGGCGCCATTCCCGTAGCCCTGGCCGTCCATGAGCCACGCCTGCCCTTCCTGTATGCCAGCGACATCTCGTCCGCTGCGCTGGCGGTGGCGCGCCTCAATTGCCAGCGTCACCATGTGGCTCCTCGCGTGCGCCTGCTACAAGGCGATCTACTGGAGCCATTGCCCGAACCTGTTGATGTGCTTATCGCAAACCTGCCATATGTGGGCCTCAATGAGATGGAGATTCTCGCTGCCGATGTACGCGCCTTCGAGCCGCACCTGGCGCTTTTCAGTGGGACCGATGGACTCGACCTGTTGCGCCGCCTTTTCGTGGATGCGCGCCGCCTCTCGCTCCTGAAGCCGGCCGCTGTGGTGTGCCTGGAGATCGGCTATCAGCAGCGTGAGCCGCTTCTTGCCCTGCTCCATGAGGTATGGCCACAAGCACACGCAACCTTCACGCAGGATTATACCGGCTGGGACCGCCTGTTACAGGTCTCCGTTCCGTAGCCGTGCTGCACATCAAGGATGCCGTCCATGCCATTGAGCGTTCGTTGAGTAGAGAAGGCCGGTGCTATGCAGAGATTTACCCATATCGGTATCGTTGTCCCAACGAGGATGGAACAGGGACCCCTTGTGAGCTTGCTGGAGGAGATCACGGGCCAG
This sequence comes from Ktedonobacteraceae bacterium, assembly GCA_039937055.1. Classification (GTDB taxonomy): domain Bacteria; phylum Chloroflexota; class Ktedonobacteria; order Ktedonobacterales; family Ktedonobacteraceae; genus JALYTT01. Next base: position 3,595 of record JBDTHH010000183.1, read on the forward strand.
GCGTCAGAGCGCGTGGTGCATGGCATCTGGCATATCCAACGGACATACCTCAACGGCGTGCGCATCTCCATTACCCATTCCTCGATAGGCATGGTCAACGCGGGGGCAGCCACCGAGGCGCTGATTATCTATGAGCAACCGGAGGCGCTGATCAATTATGGCATTGCCGGCTCGCACACGCACGAGGGACTGCCAGGCGATGTGATCGTGGCCACCGAGGTATGCGCGCCGTTCAGTGGCTACCTACAGACGGGAGGCGTGCTAGATTCGGCTTTTGGTATCCGCTGGGATGATGATGTCACCGGCGCGCACACCCTGGTCGACGGCAAACGCTTCTGGAGTTTGCCCTGCGATCCCGACCTGGTCGCGTGTGCGCTGCAAGCGGCCCAGGTATTGAGCGAGCAGCATGCTCTGACTATCGTGCCGCCGCCCGGCCAGGAGATGCGCCCGGTGCGCATCCTGAGCGGGGTGGTCGCCTCCGCCGATACGTATTGTCGTGACGAGGCCACCTTTGCCAGCATTCGCGCGCGTTTTGGCTCGCTGTGTGAAGATATGGAGAGCGCCGCCGTGGGCCAGGTTGCCAGCCGGCATGGACTGCCCTTCGCGATAGTGCGCTGCCTCTCAAACAACGATCTGCTCGAAGTGCTTTCAGGCGAACGCAAAGGCCAACTCTACCTGGAGATGGCGCACCGCGCCGCTCTGGTGACGGCACAACTTTTGCGTATGCTCGCTGAAGAGCCGCGACCCGCGTAGGGGCGAGATGGGTATTATGGAGGTAGGTACTATAAAAGAAACGAGGCGTTAAAAGAAAGAGAGCGCTGCGTTTTTCTTAGATGAAAATGAAAAATTCAGCATCAAGCTATCCTGTTCAGAGCGCGGTCCAGGTTGCGCTGATCTGACGGGAGTTATCATCTCCGCACCGGGGGCATCTCTATGATCCAGGCCAGCATTATCCAGGGCGTGTTGCTTGCGCTTCTCCCTCTTGATCTATTCAAGCAGTTACCCATAGTGCTCCTGTTGATTGGCGGAGTCAGCGCTTTTCTGCTCACGTACCTGCTCACCTTTGCTGTCAGAGCGTTCTCCTACCGGGTGGGGTGGCTGGATCGTCCCGCAGCGCGCCGCGTGCATACGGTGGCCGTCCCTCGCCTCGGTGGCGTAGCCATGTTCCTCTCCTTTTTGATCGTCTCGCTGCTGCTTTATACCTCTGCCCCCGTGGATGCACACTCTCAGTATTCGGAACAGGCCATCTACTGGTTGTTCATCGCCGCCGCGACCCTGACGGTCCTGGTACACGCCTATGATGACGTGATGGGCCTGAAACCCCTGCCTAAAATCATCGCCCAGACGGTGGCGGTTTTGATTATTCTCGCGCCTGGCAGAACCACGTTTCACGGCATTCTGCTGTTCTCGTTTAACAACCCCTTCCCCTGGATTCACCAGCCCCTGTTCTACCTGTTCGTGGACGATAATATCATCCGCCTGGCCTCTATCCCCGCCGTGCTGTTCACCTGGTTCTGGATCGCCGGCATGATGAATACAGTGAACCTGATCGATGGAGTAGACGGCCTGGCAACTGGGGTGGTGGGGATTACCGCGCTCTTCATCACTGTAATTAGCTGGATGTTACACCAGAATAGTATCGCCATCCTCGCCGGCATCTTTACCGGGGCCGTGCTGGGTTTCCTGCCGCACAACTGGCATCCCGCGAAGATCTTTATGGGCGATAGCGGCGCGATGTTCCTGGGTCTGGGCCTGGCCGTGCTCTCAACAATGGGGGGCGCGAAACTGGCGCTGGCCTTGATGGTGCTTGGCGTGCCGATCCTGGATGTCGCTGTGGTAGCCCTCAACCGCGTCCGCCGCAGCCAGCGTCCCTGGCACTACGATAAAACGCACCTGCACCATCGCTTGTTGGCCACCGGCCTCGGCGTCAGGCAGATCTGCTACCTCTTCTACAGCCTGACGCTGGCCTTTGGCCTCCTGGCTATCAGCCTGTCGAATGTCCGGCACCTGGCACATTTCTACAAATTCATCGGCGTGGCCCTGGTGGGAGTGGCCATGATTGCCCTGATCGCCTGGATCGACTACCGCCAGCGCCAGCGCGGCATCCACATCAAACTCGGCAAATCCGACCTGGGCATCCCCACAGAAGCAGGCATGGTGACTCCTACTCCTATGCAGCCTGCTGACAGCAGCGAGAGACAGGATAGGTCGCCCGCCAGCGAATTGAGAAGCGAACAACCGCTGTAAAATATGGCGAACGTAGGGGCGCCGTTTACAAGCCCGCGTATCACCAATAGCATCATGATCACGTCGGTGATCCACGGGCTTGTAAACGGCGCCCCTACGTTCCATACATCTTCTTCTCAGACAGATAGACGCCGTGGAATGCACTTTGCAAAAAACCTACCGAAGGCATCATCACACTGTCGCGGGCTGATTATGCATATGCTGCTGGGCAGCCCCCTGTCGCTGCCGTTCAAGGAACATGCGCTTGAGGAAATGCCCGGTAAAGGACTGTTCATTTTCCGCGACCGCTTCCGGCGTGCCCTCGGCGATCACTTCGCCGCCCGCGTCGCCGCCGGCCGGACCCAGGTCGATGATCCAGTCAGCGCTCTTGATGACATCCAGGTTATGCTCGATCACGACGATGGTGTTGCCGGCATCCACGAGGCGCTGCAAGACATGCAGCAGGCGCTCCACGTCGGCGAAGTGCAGGCCTGTGGTTGGCTCATCCAGGATATAGAGTGTGCGGCCCGTCGCGCGGCGCGAGAGTTCGGTCGCCAGCTTGACGCGCTGCGCCTCACCGCCGGAGAGCGTCGTGGCCGGCTGGCCCAAACGGATGTAGCCCAGGCCTACGTCGTTCAGCGTCTTCATCTTATTATAGATCGATGGCACATTCTCGAAGAAATGCGTGGCCTCCTCGACCGTCATATCCAGCACGTCGGCGATGTTCTTGCCCTTGTAGTGGATCTCCAGCGCCTCGCGATTGTAGCGCTTGCCTTTGCAGACCTCGCATGGCACGTACACATCGGGCAGGAAGTTCATCTCAATGGTGACGATGCCCTCGCCCTTGCAGGCCTCGCAGCGCCCGCCCTTAACGTTGAAGGAGAAGCGTCCGGGCTGATAGCCCCGCAGGCGCGACTCCGGCACCTGCGCGAACAGGTCGCGTATGCCTGTGAAGGCGTTGGTATAGGTGGCAGGATTCGAGCGCGGCGTGCGTCCAATCGGCGACTGATCGATGTCGATGACCTTGTCCAGGTACTGGATGCCCTGGATCTCATCATGCGCGCCGGGCTTATCGTGGGCGCGATGCAGCGTATGCGCCAGCTTGCGGTACAGGATGTCGGTCACCAGTGTGCTCTTGCCGGAGCCGGAGAGGCCGGTAACCGCCACAAACTCGCCCAGGGGGATCTTCACCGTGATATCTTTGAGGTTGTTCTCGCGCGCACCCTTCACAATCAGTTCGTACCCGTTACCTGTTCGCCGCTCCGCTGGTATCTCGACACGTTTACGGCCTGAGAGGTAGTCCCCGGTCAGCGAGTGGACATTGGCCGATACCTCGTCAAACGTACCCTGCGCCACCACATGGCCACCGTGTTCGCCAGCGCCGGGGCCGATATCGATGATGTAGTCGGCGGCGCGCATGGTATCCTCGTCGTGCTCAACCACCAGCAGCGTGTTGCCGATATTGCGCAGGTGTTCCAGCGTCCTGATCAGGCGCTCGTTGTCGCGCTGGTGCAGCCCGATACTTGGCTCATCAAGGATATACAGCACACCCATCAGCCCGGACCCGATCTGCGTTGCCAGGCGGATGCGCTGCGCCTCTCCGCCTGAGAGACTGGCGGCCGCGCGATCGAGCGTGAGATAATCCAGGCCCACATCTACCAGGAACTGGAGCCGTGTGCGGATCTCCTTGAGCACCTGGCGCCCGATGAAACGCTCGCGCTCGCTGAGCGCCGTCTCCACAAGCGGCCCGCTCGGATCGATCTTTGCCAGGGGATCTTTCAACAGACTCTTAGCATTACCATTACTCTTGCCATTGCCTTTGCCATTGAGCCTGTTGCCAGACTTCTGTGCAGGCGTGGCCTCCTCCTCCAGTTCCTGGAAGAAGCGCTTCGCGGTCACAATCGAGAGGCGCGTGACCTGCACGATATTGCGCCCGCCTACTGTGATCGCCAACGGCTCCGGCTTCAAGCGTGCGCCGTGACAATCGGGACAGACGCGCGCCGACATATACGACTCGATCTCTTCGCGTACATTGTCGCTCTCGGTCTGCTTGTAGCGCCGCTCCAGACTGGGGATCACCCCCTCGAAGTTGATCGTATAGGTGCGCAGGCGGCCGTGCTGCGGCGTATAACGGATCGTCAACTGTTCGGGTGTGCCGCGAAGGACCAGCTCTCGTTGCTCCGCGGTCAGGTCGCGCCAGGGCGCATCAAGGCTGAAATTGAAGTGTTTTGCCAGGGCCTCCAGGATCGAAGCGTACCACTGGCTGCTATTGATCACCTTGCTCCACGGCGCGATGGCTCCTTCATGCAGGCTCAGATTGGGGTTAGTCACCACCAGATCCGCGTCCATCTCCAGGCGCGTCCCCAGGCCGGTACAGGTGGGACACGCGCCGTGCGGGCTGTTGAAGCTGAAGGTGCGCGGGGCAATCTCCGGCAGGCTGATACCGCAATAGACACAGGCGAAGTTCTCTGAGTAGAGGATCTCTTCACCGTCGATGATCGAGACCAGCACCACGCCATTTCCCAGCTTGAGTGTAGTCTCCAGGGAGTCCGAGAGGCGCTGCCTGAAGGCCTGGTCAACCTCCTCCTGCACCACCACATCCTGCTCCGCCTCGCGCGCTTTCACATCGTAGAGCGTGGGACGTTCGGCGACCTGCTTGTACGATGATGTTTCGCTATGCCCATCCCGCTGCTCTGTCTCCTGAGAGGAAGAACCCGTAAGCGGGCTACTGGCCTGGGAATGCTGGCTCTTGCGAATAACCAGCCGGTCAACCACGACCTCGATGGTATGTTTCTTCTGCTTATCCAGGTCGATCTCGTCGCTCAAGTCGAGGATCTTGCCATCGACGCGCGCACGCACATAGCCAGAGCGACGCATCTCCTCGAAGATATGCTTGTATTCGCCCTTGCGCCCCTGGATCAGCGGCGCCAGCAACATGATACGCGAGCCTTCGGGCAGGTTGAGGACGGCATCGACGATCTGCTCGACAGTTTGCCGGCTGACCGCGCGCCCGCAGTTGGGGCAATGCGGGTGCCCAACACGCGCGTAGAGCAGGCGCAGGTAGTCATAGATCTCCGTCACCGTCCCAACCGTCGAGCGCGGATTGTGCGTGGTCCCCTTCTGGTCGATGGAGATGGCGGGCGAGAGGCCATCGATATGATCGACATCGGGCTTCTCCATCTTGTCAAGGAATTGGCGCGCGTAGGCGGAGAGCGACTCAACATAGCGACGCTGCCCCTCAGCAAAAATCGTGTCGAAGGCCAGACTACTCTTCCCGGAGCCAGAGAGACCGGTAATCACCACGAGCTTGTCGCGCGGGATCGTCACATCTATATTCTTCAGGTTGTGCTCGCGGGCACCACGAATCACAATTTTATCTTGGGGCATACTGCTAGACCATCCATCATGAAAATTCGTAGCCCACGGGCCACGTCTGTTTAGAAACTATCAACGATCTTCCAGCCCGTCCTCACCTACATTCCACAAGTCCATTGATACAAACGTTCCATATAACACTACTACACATAACCCCCCACGTCAAGAGGTCCGGGAAGACTAAAATGGGGATACACGCACACTCTCTAATAAAGAAAACAAGAAAACGCTAGCCGTTATTTCCTATTCCCCAGATCTGACCCATGTGGGGTGATGACAATGCGCAAGGACCGGTTTGTTCGCAAAGCCATGGAAAATAGGTTGAACCGATTC
>JBDTHH010000184.1:0-10380 GCA_039937055.1 Ktedonobacteraceae bacterium
CGACCTGCTCAAGGAGGGTATCTCGTCCGAACGCCTGGCCCAGGTTCATGCCCCCATCGGCCTTGACCTGGGGGCCGAGACCCCCGACGAGATCGCCCTGAGCATCGCCGCCGAAATGGTGATGCTGCGCCGCCAGGCCAGTGGCGCCCCCCTCAATACCAGGCATCACCTCCTGGAAGATGAAATCGCGGTCGGGTGATGTAAAGGTACACGAAACGTAGGGGCGCCGTTTACAAGCCCGCTCGTAGCCGATGGCATCACGATCACGCCGGTCACACAGGCTTGTAAACGGCGCCCCTACGTTTCGTTTTACCTCTTCACGCTCTTGATGTAGCGTACCGTCACCGTTCCCAGCAGGCAGTAGACGATGGCCATGCCGAAGATTACCTGGAAGCCCAGGATAGGTTGATGGCTGGCCGTGAAGTGGTCGATGAGCGGGCCGCCGATGACGGGCGCAATCACCTGGGGTACAGCGAGCGAGATATTCCAGATACCCATGTCGCGCGCATAGTGCTTATGCGAGGGCAGCACATCCGCTACCAGCGCCCAGTCAACGCTCTGGTACGCGCCGTAGCCCAGCCCGAAGATGGCACCGGCGGCGAGCACCAGTGGCAGCGACTGTGTGACGATGAAGACCAGGCCGACCAGGGCCATGAAACAGCCTGAGATGTAGACCATACGTTTGCGCCCGAAGTGGTCCGAGAGCCAGCCCGCCACGAAGGCACTCACAAGGCTGGTGAGCGCGACGATGATGGTGAAGGTGGAGGTCGCGGCCTCCGGGTGGGGCGCCTTCACCGCGTCGCGCATATAGAACAGCAGGAACGTCTGGATGGTGTAGATCCCCAGCATCATGACCAGGCGCGTCAACAGGACCCAGGCGAAGTCGGGATCGCGGCGCGGGTTGAAGTCGAAAAAGCGCAAGATGCCCACTGTGACGATGACCTCCAGGATCACCTGCTGCACGTCAGCGCCGATCTGCACCCCCGCGACGCGTTGCTGGTTCCAGAGGAACATCAGCGGCCACACTATCCCTGCAACAACCAGCACACCTACAACGTTAAGTACAGTGGAACGTGTAATCCAGCGGCGTGTGGGCGTGTCAAGCGGGTGTGCGGCGGCGCTCTCTGCCTCGCGGGCCGCCATCTGTGCCGAGGTGCCACGGCCCTCGTGTACCGCGAAGATCGTGATGAGCATAAAGGCGATGAGCACCGCGCTGATGATGCCATAGGTGAGCCAGAGACCTTGCTGGTATGCCGGGAACGGTTTAGCGCTATCGATAAACAGGCCTGCTACCACGATACCCGCGATCGTACCAAGCAGTTGGACCAAGCCCATCACGCCTGAGGCCATGCCACGTTGCTGCGCGGGTACGATATCCGGCAGCAGGGCATGAAACGGTGCCTGGGCGGCGTTGCTTGAAAATTGTACTATAATATAGGCGATGGCCAGGGAGGGAATATCGCGCGCGGTGGCCATCCACACCAGAGCGGCGACATTGACCAGCACACCGCTAAAGATATAGGGGCGGCGTCTTCCCCAGGCTGCTAGCCGGCCTCGCGTCCTATCGCTGAACATCCCGAAGAGGGGATTGGAGAAGAGCGCGACGAAGGCGCCTGGGATAAGTACATAGGCCAGGGCCTCGCCCTTGTGGGCATCGCCCACGATCTTCAGCACCTGACTGGGGAGTACGATCAGGCCTAAGGCGGTCCAGTGGAAGGTAAGGCCAAAATAGAAAATACTGATCGCCAGGATCTGAGTCCAGCGGAGCCTGGGGAGATGGATGACCGGGTGCTCTGGCTCGCCAGGTCCGGCGTCTTCTAGATCTACTGTTGCCATGTGCTACACCTTCTTTGTATAGGGATTGTTGGAAGGATACCTCATGTTCTCACATCATACCAGGGTCATATGCACTATAACCCTCTTCTGCCTTGTTGTGCTCTCATCCTGCACGTCCCCAGCCTCCTCCGCAACTTTCAGCCCCACAACCACGGTCACGAAGGCCCCTGTCCGGCTTTCGCCTACGCCTCGCACGGCGGGTACCCCTGATACAACGCCTACGCGCTATACCTCTCACGTGGTGCTGCGCGGTGTGGGCCGACCCGATGACCTGGTGTTCGATGAGCAGGGGCGCCTGGTGTTTAGCGATTTCTATAACGGCACCATCAGCCGGCTGAACGCCAACGGCTCGGTGACTGTGCTCGTGAGAGGGGTAGCGGGACCGGAGGGCATGGTGATCCTGACGGATGGCACCATGATTATCGCGGAGCAGCGCACCAACCGCATCCTTTCGCTGGCCCCCGGCACACAAATGCCCAAGGTGCTGCGCGCGCTGCCCGGCTCGCCAAGGCCTGTGCGCTGTAAGGATGGCGTTGATGGCATCGCTCTGGATGCCGCCACCAACACGCTGATCGTGCCCGATAGCCCCATCGGCAATGTGTACCGTATGAGCCTTGATGGCCACACGCTCACCCTGCTGGCAAGCGGCATTACGCGTCCCGTAGGCGCCGTGGTTGATGCCAGGGGTACGATCTACGTTGCCGATGAATGCGGAGGCGCGCTCTGGAAGATTGCGTCCAGCGGCAAGAAGACGCGCATGGGTGGTTTCGGCATGCTTGATGACGTGGCGATTGATAGCCGTGGTAACATACTGGTAACGGACCTTGCGCCCACGATCCACGCGCTGGTGCGCGTGCGTCTCTCGACGGGGAGGCACGAGACGCTGGCCAGCCGGGGCTTCATCGAGCCGCAGGGGCTGTTGATTGACGACCACGACAATATCTTCGTGGCGGATGATTACGCGAACATTATTATGGAGTACAAGCCAACATGACCAAACTCGTCTCCATGACCGAGGCGGTGGCACGCTACATTCCCGACTGCGCCTCCGTCGCCCTTGGGCTGGCGCTGGAGCCACTCATCCCCTTCGCGCTCGGCTATGAACTGATACGCCAGCAGCGACGCAGGCTGACGCTGATCGGGCCGATCTCGGATATGCTCTTCGACCAACTGATCGGCGCAGGCTGCGTTGAGAAGATCACAGCGGCCTGGCTGGGCAATGTCAGCGAGGGGTTGGGACACTGCTATCGCCGCGCCACCGAGCAGGCCATACCACAGGCCATCGTCACCGAGGACCACAGCAATTTCACCATCGGTCTGGCCCTGCTCGCTGCCAGTCTGGGCGCGCCCTACATCCCCACACGCTCGACCCTGGGCAGCGATATTCCCCGCAAGAACCGCACGTTGATCGAGACTCACTCCCCCATTGATGACACGCCGCTGCTGCTTGTGCCCGCCCTGGTGCCGGATGTCACGGTCGTACATGTGCAGCGCAGTGACGAGGAGGGCAACGCGCATCTCTGGGGCAATACCGGCGTGTGCCAGGAGGCCATGTTGGCGGCGCGCACTGTGATTGTAATCGCGGAGGAGATCGTGTCGCGCGAGGTCATCGTAAGTGACCCCAACCGCGTACACTGCCCGGCCTTCAAGGTGCGCGCCGTGGTGCATGAGCCATGGGGAGCCCATCCCTCGGCCGTGCAGGGCTACTACGGGCGCGACCACCAGTTTTATCACGAGTATCACACGCGTACGCGCACTGTCGAGGGCTTCCAGGAGTGGCTTGAGGAATGGGTGCTGCGCACACCCACGCGCTCCGACTACGTAGCGAAGCTGGGAGCGGAGCGCACGCGCGGCCTGGGTGTCAAAGAGCACCGTTATGCCGCGCCCGTAGATTATGGCTACTAACGAGAGGAGTGCTGCTATGGCTTCTACAGAGTATACCGCCAGAGAACTGATGGTCGTGTGCGCGGCCAGGCAGATACGTGATGGCGAGCACGTCTTTGTGGGCATGCGCCTCCCACTGATCGCCTTTGCCCTGGCCAAGCGCACTCATGCTCCCAACTGCGTTGGACTCTTCGAAGTAGGCATTATGCGTGATACACCGGCAGCCGAGCTGCTCTACACGATGGGCGATCCTGCCAACATCGTAGGCGCCTCCTGGGCCACCAGCACGACGACGCTGATCGGGCTGATGGCGGCGGGCGAGGTGCAGCTCGGCTTTATCGGCGGCGCGGAGATCGACCGCTACGGCAACCTGAACACCTCCCTCATCGGCGATTGGCAGCATCCCAGGGTGCGCCTGCCTGGCAGCGGCGGTGCCGCCGATATCGCCTCGCTCTCCCGGCGCCTGGCCATCATCATGCCCCACGAGCGCCACCGCCTGCGCGAGCGCGTCGATTTTGTGACCAGCCCCGGCTATGGCTACCCCGACGAGCATGGTCCCGCCGGCCGTGCCTGGCGCACACGCGTCGGCCTACCACGCGGCGGCCCTGCCGCGTTGATCACCACACTGGCCCTCTTCACCTTCGATCCCGAAAACGGCGAAGCCCTCTTGAAGTCATACCACCCGGGTACAACCATCGAGCACGTACGCGAGCAGACCGACTGGCCCCTGCGCCTCGCCCCCGATTGCGCCGAAACCGTCCCACCCAGCGCCGACGAGTTGCAGGTAATCCGCGAATACGATGCGCAGGGGGTGTGGACGGGCTAGGACGCAGGAGAAAAGGGCGAGGGAGCGCGCCGGGTCACAGGGCGCAGGCCAGCGGCGCCCGTACACGAAAGAGCAGACTCCGTTCTCTCCCTGGCTGCTCTGTCTGGTTTCGTGTCCGGGCGCCGCTCGCCTGCGCCCTGATGGAATTACGCGTTCAGGGTGACATCATCGAAGAGGGTATATGTTGGATCACCGGCATGATTGTCATCGTGATTGACCAGAGTCAGGGTATAGGAGTGACTTGCTGTGACACGCACCGACACCCTGGTCCACCTGGCGCTGGTATGACATGTTCTGGGTAGGATGGTGATGGTTCTCCCGGTGCTATTGTCCTTGAGCGTTGTCATTGCCCAGTCATAGCGCACCATGTCCCGACAACTCATGCGGTACCAGAAACTCAACATGCCTGTCTGGCCAGGAACGGTAAATGTCTGTCTGATGGTGCTATCGCCGCTGGTGGGCGAGGACGCGCCCACTTTGGCGGAGTATCTGCCTGCATGGGCAGTAGTGCCGATAGAGGTCGTTCCGGTAGTATTCCAGCCGGTAAAGTCTCCACTTTCAAAGTCGCCGTTGCTAATGCCGCGACTCGCTGATGTTACGATTACGGATATGGATGTATAATGGGTGACGCTCCCCTCCGTGCCCGTTACGATGACGCTGTACGTCCCCGGCGTGACCGAGGAGCCAGCCGAGACCGTGAGTGTCGAGGCATTGCCAGCCATCACCGAGGTCGGAGAAAGCGCGACAGTTGGGCCGGCAGGTGAAACGCCCGCCGAAAGGCTGATAGTCATCGCCGAGCCGCTGGTTACCGCAGTGCCGACCGCTGAAGTGGTGCTACCGCCAGTTGTCATCGATAAACTGGTAGGTGTCGCGTTGAGCGAGAAATCATTCGTCGCTGGTCCACTCGTGACAAGCGGGTGCGAGAGAGCACATTCGTTGGTGTCGTTTGACCATGTTGACTGCATGGCGTAGGAGCCGTTGCCCATGGAGACGTTGCCAGAGCCACCTGGCAGACCAGGGTTGATCCAGGCACACTCGTCGCCGTTCTCCTCACCGTTGGAGCTGTTCGTCCAACCGCCGGCGGGGTTCTGGTCGGTGACCGTCTCGGCGTACTCATGACCCTCGATGATAGTGTAGCCGTCAAGAGTGCCAGCCGAACCAGAGTTGACGAAGTTCTGACCACAACTAGCGCCAGCATCCAGAGCGTATGGCAGGTTAGTGAAGGCGATGTCACCGTAGGGCGAGCTAGCCGCACCACCGCTGAGAAAGCTGTCTCCGTTATAGTCGTGCCACGCGCAGAAGCCACCGCTCTGGTAGTTGTCTGGATTGGTTCCGGTGGCCGAGAGGATCACATACTGTGAGTAGCGGTTGCTCGCCGTGGTGGTATTGCCGAAGTGACCAGCAGCCGTGATGGCCTCAGTGGCCAACTGGTTGCCCGAGGCCGGGTCTGGCTCTGAAGCGGAGTTGTCGTACCAGACACCAGCCAGTGGACCACCCGCGGGGTAGCCAACATGGGGAGCGCCCGCTGGACAACTGGTGGCGCCCGTCGATACACTGGGACCATCGCAATACTGGGTCATGGTGCCTGACCACAACTCATTGCCTGTGCCCAGTCCCTTGAACAGGTTCTGTACATGTGGCGCTCCGCCCAGGGAGTCATTGGAGAAGGTTAGATTGCCGTTACCAGCGGTGCTTTGCGTGCCCCACTGGGTGCCCCAGAATACCAGGTATACCTTCTCAGTGCCGCTGGTCACACCGGTGCCATCGATACCGCCGCCATAAGACAAGGTATTGCTCGCGACGCGTAGGTGTGCCTGTTGATAGGACTTGACTTTGCTGAGTTGTGTAATTGTGGGTACTACGCCATGGCGGTACGTATGCCGATAGGCAGGGGAATAGGGATTGGTCTCAGATGGATTGAAAGTGTGATTTGGCGATTCATGAGCAGCGGCCATGCTTCCAGGCATGAGTATGGCGAACATCAGGAGAAACACAGGGAGACTCACCCCCAGAATGACCTGCTTCCGTTTGTGACGCCTCATGCGTGTGGCTTGAACGCTAGCTTCCGACAGGAGATTTTGCATTCTCTCACCTCGATGCTTGATAACTCCCACTCATTTTAAAAAGGGAATGCTACGTGGCAGAGATGTAAGCTCTGCCGATGCAAGAACACATCGTTATTCTTCTATATCGACAGTGTGAGGTAAATTCGTAGGGTGGAGAGGCAGGCCTCTATGAGAATACATCGATCATCTCCTGTGCTTATCTCGCAGAATCCTGACAGCAGATGTCATCTAGGATGGTGTACATTTGGAAGGGAGAGCGGCACTGGCAAAGCCGCCAAACGTGAAAGAGGGAGATATACATGCGTATAGGAGTCAATCTGGGACCGACGGCCAACTTGACGGCGGTGCTGGCAGCGGCTAAAAAAGCTGATACATATGGGTTTGACGCGGTGAGTTTTCTCGATCATTACCACTCGGAGAAGCTGGAATGGGGCTATGTCTGTGGCTGGTCGCTGTATGGCGCCCTGGCCATGGCAACCACGCGGATCAAGTTAGTGCCGATGGTGCTCTGCCGCTTGAACTACCTGCCCGGAGTGCTGGCGAAAGAGACAACCATGCTGGCGCTGCTGAGCGGGGGGAGATTCGAGCTGGGGATTGGCGCGGGCGACTATTTCCAGGAGATGCGTGCCTGGGGGGTAGCGGTACCGGATGCTACTGCGCGTATCGAAGGCTTGCAGGAGACGATCCAGGTCCTGCGGCAGGTATACAGGGGAGAGAGCGTGACGTTGGAGGGCAAACAGCTACACATACGCGATGGTCTCTGTGCGCCCGCCCCGGATAAGGCGCCGCGTGTGGTTGTAGGGGTAGGCAACTCGCGGCGCCTGTTGCGCAGCGCTGTTGAGTACGCTGACGAGGTGAATGTGTACGCCGATGAGGACTTGATGCGCGAGGCGCACAGGGAGATCGAGGCAGCGGGACGCGAGGTCGTTGTATCCACCTTTGTGTGGGACTGGCGCGAGGATATCGCGGAGAAGTTGAAGCAGTGGGAGCAATTGGGAGTTGAGAGGACATTTGTGACGTTCTGGGAGCCGTTCGCGCAACTGGAGCAGGCGGTCAACTGGATGCGCTGACCGCAAGCGTGGGTTGCATAATCTTCGTGCTAATCAGGGAGCAACTCGCTCTTTTCTGGCACCTCTGGCTACGGGATTGCGCGGGCTGCCAGGAACGGGATGGAGCCGGTAGTCGAGAGCCAGCAACCAGCGATGATCAACAGGAAGCCAGCGATGGTGGCGAGCGTGAGTTGCTCCCGGAGGATCGTAACGCCCAGGAGCACAGAAATGGCAGGATTGACATAGGTAATCACCGTGCCTCGACTGGCTCCAACTTCAGCGATGAGCGCGAAGAAGGTCGGCAAGGCCAGCGCTGTGCAGATCAAACCGAGAACAAGCAAACTCGCGAGCACATTCACACTGGGTACCCTGCTGGGAGGCTGCAATATGACCCATGGCAGCAGAATAATGCTTGTGATACTACACTCGGCGGCGGCCACAGCGATTCTGGGTAATGCGACGAGGGGCCGGTGCTTGAGCATCATGGCACCAATCGCATAGCCAGTGGCCGCGAGCAGGATAAGCGCTGCTCCCAGCCACAATTGTCCATCTCCCCCTATATCGAAGCCCAGCAGGATAACCAGACCCACCATGCCAATCAGCAGCCCGATCAGGCGAGGGCCATTGATGCGCTCACTCTTATCAAAGCCCAGAGCGAGCAGCGCTACCAGAAGCGGATTGGCCGCAATCAGCAGGCTGGTGATGGAGGATGAAACATGTTGCTCGCCATAGCTAATCAACAGGAACGCCCCGACCATATGGATAAGCGAGAAAAGCAGGATAATGGGCCAGTGCCGGAAGAGGGGCCGCAGCATCTTGCGGCTGGCCGCCAGAGGTATCAGCACAGCGGCCGCAATGGCGGCGCGGGCAAACACTATAACGGCCGGATCCAGTTCGCGTACGGCAATTTTGATGAAGAAGTAGGGAATACCCCAGAATACTGACATGGCGATAAAGAGGAGCCAGCCTTTGCGTGTCATACTTTCTCCTATGTGCGCTTGGATCGCATTTTGTAAATATGTCTATTTGTATGTTCATGCAAGGAGTTTCTCTTCTTCCTTCCTGAGTATAGCAGCAAGATGGACGTGTTCAAGAGCCACTTTCTCTTCCATTAACAATGCCATTTATGTGTACCACCACAGCGATCCTCCGCTCATTCGGGGCAGGCTCGTATGCTACTCTGACTTCCTGCAACTTGCGACCAGGACGGAAGGCACCTCTGCCCACACTGGCCTGTTTAAACGCATCAGGGAGGGCGAATCGGCGACATCGTTAGCAGCGCCCGGTTCGCTCAGGGACACAAGCTGGAGTCCGGCAGCAGTCAGGCCATTGACGTAGGTCGAGAGTGTGCGGTGGTACGCGCCGATCTTGCCAGGAGGTCCCGGCCGAACGCCTGATCGCCAATAGCCCTCTACAAAGTAGTTGCCGATGGTGCGTACAGCCCCTTCTGGAGTATCCATCTCTCCTGAGCGTGGGGTGTGGAAGCAAGGGTGGAGAATCGCGAAGACAAACCAGCCAGCCGGCCGGAGGATGCGCGCGACGCTGTGCAGTGTTGAGGCAAGGTCCGGGATATCCATCAAGGCCATAAAACACAGCACGCCATCAAACGTGCCGAGCACCTCGCTATTAAGGTTGTGAGCGTCGGCCTGGACATACTCGATCCCGCATGGCTCAGCCTCTTCATGACGACGCGCAATAGCCAGCAAATTCGTTGAGAGATCAACGCCGACGACGCGCGCGCCCAGGTCCGCCAGGTGACGAGCCACCCTACCCTGGCCGCAGGCAAGGTCACAGACACGCTGTCCAGCGACCTCACCTATGAGCGATTCTACCGACACAAAGAAGGGATCCTCGCGCATCGAGTGTGCTCCGATCCAATGATCGTACCACTCGGCAATGTTGTCATACGTCTTCATGGTGTTGGCTCCCTCTCTATTCCTGGCCTGGGATGTTCATGACATGCTCTTCGCCACACTCACTCGACATCGAAGAGTGCCTGCTGGCTGCTCGGTAGCTTTCGTTCATTGTCGCACATCTAGCCAACGGATTACAATTTCCCACGTTCCCGTTCAACAGATTTGGGACTGGTAGACCATAACACCAGCCAGATGAAAACGCCTTGAAAGGGCAATCTACCCCATTGATACAGGCGCGAGTTCAGCATCCCTCCTAATTGAATATCCTTGACGGCGTGATACACGTTGGCGGGAAAGACGGCGATCAGGAGGGCAACCAATCCCCAGGCAGCGGCGCGCTGAAACCTGGGTATCAGCAGCCCGATGCCTCCCAGAAACTCAAGAATTCCCGTGATGTAGAGCGCTTGCAGCCGCCAGGGGAGGAACTCAGGAATGAGCTTCAACTCCGCCTCGCTGCTGGTAAAGTGCAAACTGGAGGCCAGGATGAATACTATCCCCAGCGCGACTCGTGCTATATCTTTCCGCATCCGTAGTAATGTGAGCATCAGTGTTCGCATGATAGTTCTGCCTTTCGTTGTCTTGACTATGTATCTTGCACTGTAACACAAAAGCTGATGAACCATCTCGCCGTTGTGCCGTAGGGCGTGGCTTGCCTCATAGGCGTGAACGTAAGCCGAATCGTGCCGTCTTCCGTAGGGCGTGGCTTGCCTCGCCAGTCCGCCCGCAGGGCGAGATGGAAGGACTGGCGAGGCAAGCCCCATAGGCGTGAACGTAAGCCGAAGCGGGCCGTTCTTCCGTAGGGC
>JBDTHH010000185.1:0-12890 GCA_039937055.1 Ktedonobacteraceae bacterium
TGCAGCAATTTTGCAGCAATTTTCTTGCAGCCAGAGAGAGTAACAGAAAGTTCCTGATAGCAATAAATGGGTTCGCACCCACGGGCAAGCCAGAGGAAGCCAATCAGGCAAGCAATGAAGCGTGGCAAAAATGGGGTAAAAAAGCTCTGCCAAGAGTTCAACTCTCCCCCATCTCCACCATCCACGAGGCGAGAAGTAGGCTTGTGAAAGCCCTTCCCGCCTCGTTTTATGCCTTATCGCAAAACATCCTTCTGAAGGGCAGGAAAAGAATGCTGAACAAATTGAAAATTCACTTAGCCCTTAGACACCCCTGGTGGCGCACAAGACAAGAGCATAACCCGCTTATAAGAAAACACCTCTTACAAGTGACTCCGGCTCCTTTCGCTCGCCGTAATATCTTTTGTAGCAATCGGCTTTTTCAAAATAAATATGAGATGTACGAATGGATTCAGGAGGCAATAGATAAAGGTATCACCAACCCTGGTGCCATTCATCGCTATGCTCATCAGAAAGAAATCAGCATTCACCGAACGTAACAAACCAGGCAACAAAGCCTGTTGTAGCCCCCATCCTGGACATTGCGTCACTAATCCACGAAAAACACCAATATGCTATCATGTGTTCAGAGAAAAGACCGATACCTCCTGAAATTACAAGATCGTGTGGTAGTACAAGTAGAGTTGTGGGGAGCCCCAGAGAGGATTATCAACCATGCTACAGCCAGAGTCAGCACAGCCCTATACGCTTGCAGAATATTGGAAACTCATTGAAACATTCCCTGAGCATAGATACGAGTATATCGATAACCATGTACGCATGATGACAGGCGGTACACCTGCACACGGACAAATAACGGGCAATATTATCACCTTCCTGAACAATACCCTCCGGGATGAGGAATGCAACGTCTATAATCCTGATGTTGCAGTTCGGCTAGCAGAGAATAGGTACTACTACCCTGATATCTCTGTGTCTTGTGACCCACATGACTGGACACGGACGAAAGCCATAGAAGCGCCCACCGTCATCATAGAGGTGCTGTCACCAGGCACAGAACACATTGATCGCCTGGAAAAGTTGCCGGTCTATAAAGCCTACCCGACGATCCAGGATATCTTGCTAGTAGACGCGCGCAAACGCTTTGTTGAGCACTATCATCGCGTTGGGCCCTCCTCGTGGATGAACCATATGTTAGGGCCAGGAGACACGATTACCCTTGGATCACTGCAAGTAGCACTCCCGGTAGATGAGATATATCGTAAGGTCTATCTGGAGATGGAAGATAAGCTTGCCTGAAGCGCGTAGAAAGGCGCTCGCGTGTAGAGACATAGGAGGGGTCTTTCTGCGGGAAGAGAAAGGAAGGAGCCAGCGATGAAACAGTGGTCCCGGTATCCATTGTATATAGCCGCCTTGGTGTGTGGTCTTCTCGGCTGCGGATTACTTGGTGTGGCTGCGACATTCCACCGGAGCGGCGTCTCTATTTTCGTCCTCAGCATCATTGCGCTAGCATTGTCCGTCATCTTCTTTAGCCTGCTTATCAGACGCACCCTGAGCCGGGCTGAAGCCAGGTCACGCCGGACCTACCTTACGTTTCTCAGGAGAAAGAACAGGAAACTGGAAGTGTAAACACAGCAGGCACCTCTTGAGATTCCCCAAAAGTATCCGATAGAGAGGGGGAAGAGCGCATACGTCTTATGAGCAGGTCATCTCGCGCGTCTCACCGAAATGAGGAGATCTTGCGGAAAGAAAAACATGCCACAGATCCATATGGATACCGACCTTCTGCGCAGGCTGGCGCAGGACTTTACGCAGATACACACCGATTTCGCGCAGTACGGGGTTTCAGCGGTGTACCGCCCGGCTAATCAGCTTGAGTATGACTGGCAAGGGATCGGCAGGCAGAGATTTCAACAAGATATGGCTGAATGGTGGGCCATCTTCAACCAGATGCTTCATCAGAGTGAGACCATTGCACTCTATCTTGCAGGAGTAGCCAGCGATTTTGAGAATGCCCAGTATGCGGGGCATAGCTACTGAGTGAACCAGTATACTTGCTGGTAAAATCTTACTCAGGCGCAAACGAGGTATAAAGCGTCGTGAGCGCCTGGCGGAACGCGCGCTCATTCTCGAATGGGTCGCCGCGATCATAGAGCATACTGCTGGTAGGTTCGCTGGTAAGGGTGCTGGCAAAGCGGCCATCATCGTGAACATCCAGGTGACAGGGGCGCAACTTGTTGGGCAGCACCACATCGGTTGGCAACAACTCATTGCGTGGTACCATGCGATACTCCCCTGCCTGGCGACGCACCAGAAGCCGATCCGTGATATTCGTCCAGAGAGCGGTCTCCCAGACATAGTGGCGTCCATCGGGATGAGCCGGATCTGAGAGGGTATAGATCTGCTCCATAAGCTCCTCCGGCAGATCGGCATCCATAGCCCGCAAAAAGTCTATCCGCGAGAGGCGCCCAAAGGCATAACCCAGGTAGCGGCGCAACCTGGGATGCATCTGCGCGATAAAGCGCATATCGGTCATCTGCCAGAAGCTCGTATGCTGTCCATAGCCGAAGGGGCCCTCTTCCGTCGCGCAGGGATAGAGTGCGATGGGCAGGTCGCTGCACAGCAGACGCACGAAGGCATGAGGGTCCAGGCTGACATTCCATTCCAGGAAATCCGGCACGGTCGCTATGGACTGCGTCCCCACAGCGCCGGCCGAGATATGAATACGCTCAACTTTCGCACGCAGAAGTTCAGGTTCGCGATTGTAGGCCGCGGCCAGCGCGCGCACCGACCCCTGCGTCATGATAGCCACCGGGCGCTCGCTGCGCCGCAACGTTTCCAGAATGAGTTCGATACCCTGCTGCTGAAACGCCGGCACATCATGCATAGGATCATCAGGCGCTCGCAGAGGAGAAAAGGGGCTGGTGGCGCAGGGAACGGTGCGCCCAAAGATATAGTTGAGCTGCATTACCGCGATAAAGCCGGGGTCGCGCGGTCCATTGGCGTCTTCAAAACCAAGATGCTGCGAGACAGGCTGGCGCATTTTCTCGGTCGTATCGAAAATCACCGCGCGCAGATCGATTTCCGGCAGAGCGTAGGGCAATAGCAAGTCAAAGTTATCCGCCGCATCCTGCGCAGGAATATACAGATCGGTAATGTCTATCACAGGAACTCTGCGCATCGCATTTCACCTTCTTGTATGACTATGGCTCTGACCACCTTCATTCGACACGTAAGCCGCCCCCATCCGCGTAGGGATTCGGCTTGCCGCATCCGTGTCAGGCATCCCTTGGGGTGCCTGTGGGGCCTCCTGCCTAGCCGCGCACGCGAGACCGGTACACAGATGCGGCATTTCGTGTAGGGGCGCTGCTTCGGCTCCTCTTGCCCGTCGACAAGGTGGGCAAGAGGAGCCGAAGCAGCGCCATGTCCCAATTACGCGGATGCCGCGTCCTCCAGCAGAGCCGTCTGCTTATAGCGGAAGAGCGGCCTCAGCACAAGGTAGAGGACGATGCTCACCGCCGCCCCAAGCAGGTAGCCCAGGCTGGTACTGACAAAGATGCCTTTGGCCAGGGGGCCGTTGAAGAAGGCCGACGAGGTAAAGAGCAGGCCCACCCCAATGCCGACCACCCAGGCGATGCAGGCAGGGATATTGAAGCCGGCAGTATAGTAGTAGGAGCTGGCCGGTCCCATAGTCTGCAAACTCTTCTTGTCATAACCACGACGCCAGATCATATCGATCAGGAAGATCGCCGCCCACACCGTCAGTGCGTCAGCCAGCAAGAGCAGGAAACTGGTGAGGGCACCCTGGAAGTCATTGCGAATCAGCAGCACGTAGATCGCGCCGATGACCATTAAAACACCGTCGATGAGCACGGCGTACTGGCGCCTCATACGGATACCCATCGCGAGCAGATTGAGACCCGACGAGTAGATATCGAGCGCCGCGCCGGCCAGTAGCCCGCCAATAGCCACGAGCAGATAGGGGATAGACAGCCAGGATGGCAACGCCTGCTGAATAGTAGAGAGCGGGTCCGCCGTAGTCAGTACAGCGGACTTGTGCGAGGCCAGGAGTACACCAACGATCATGAGCACGTAAAGCGGCAACGTGCCGCCAAGCGTGGTCCATAGGGTAATCGCGCGCCCCGAACTCCTGCGTGGCAGGTAGCGTGCGTAATCCGCGCCGGTGTTAATCCAGCCGATACCGGTGGCCGCCATGACGATGATGAAGGCCGTCACCAGGCCCGTATCCCAGGGACCCATGGGCTGGCTCAACACTTTGTGCCAATCGGTCTGAGGCACAAGAAACACAATAATCACGACAGTGAGAATGCCAAAGACCCAGGTCGCAGCACGTTGCAGCCAGATGAGCGTGGCATGTCCCCAGTACCCGCAGACCACCACCGCCGCCGCCAGCAAGAGAATGCAGACGAAGGTCCAGAAGGGGTTGGTTTGCACGCCCACCACACGTAGAAGCGCCAGCAACGCGTACGTTGAGGTAATCACGAGGATGGTCTCCCAGCCAACCAGGCTGATCCAGCTCACCAGCGTCGGCCCAATATTGCCGCGCGTCCCAAAGACGGCGCGCGAAAGGGTGAGCATCGGCGCACCACCCCAGACGCCGGGAATGCTGAGAATACCCACAAAGATAAAGGAGACCGCGGTAGCCACCAACCCGATAAAGAGACTTTGCCACAGGTTCAGGCCGTTCCCGGCCAGGTACTGCGCTCCGTAGACAACACCCAGGATGCCGATATTACCGGCGAACCAGACCCAGAATAATTCCAGCGGCCTCCCATGGCGCTCCTGCTGATCTATGGGATTGATGCCGTTCATTTCGACCGACCACACGCGGTCGCTCTCAGGCTGCCGTATTGTACTCATACATCACCTTTCCCTGGATAAACACTATCGCTGAATAAGGCCAGTTCTCACAAGGGAGGGGCTCTGCTTCTACTGTACCATAAAAT
This sequence comes from Ktedonobacteraceae bacterium, assembly GCA_039937055.1. GTDB lineage: Bacteria > Chloroflexota > Ktedonobacteria > Ktedonobacterales > Ktedonobacteraceae > JALYTT01. Next base: position 4,965 of record JBDTHH010000185.1, read on the forward strand.
TATTCTCTCCCCTTGCTGACTTAGCGTATATTATACACTAAATACGTAGAGATCGCAATTTAGCCAGCCTTCCCAATTACGATCAGGCTTTTACATGGCCCCAGTAGCAAAAAAACAAGTACTTTATCATGAGGCTGTTTTTTTGTTATAATTGCGCTGAAGGGTACGTAGTATATATATAGAAACATGTGAACCACGGAACGGTCTAAACTTAACCGAATCTCTACCTAAAGACTACCTGTCTACCCTTTCTTTTGTACGTTTTTTCTTCGATAATAGACACATAAGCGTATGGATAGCCCTTTTTAACTCCTAGGAGCAACGACCATGATAACAGAGCAACCGGTAAGGCATCCACCAGGGGCCGCGCAGCAGCCGGCAGGACAGCAGCCTGATCGTAAACCACAAAGGCAGGGGTGGCGCATAGTAGGCATCACGCTACTGGTGCTGTCGCTTCTGCTCACTCTATCAAGCATTGCTGATATCGTGGTGCTTACACGCGCCCCAGCGCCTGCTCCGCACTCACGCCCACAGACAACCATCCACCCACAACAATCGTCGCCAACAGCGGCTCCCAGCCCGACTGTAGCGGCGACTCCCACCCCGAACACAGCACAATTGACCTCACAGGTGGATACCCTGTTCACAAATAGGGTGAGCGGGCATCAGTTCAGTGGCTCAGTCTTGATCGCCCAGAACGGTCAGGTGCTTTTCAGCAAGGGCTATAGCATGGCTAGCTGGGATAATAACACGCCCAACACGCCACATACCAGGTTTCATATCGGGTCCCTCACCAAGCAATTTACCGCCTCGGCAATTATGATCTTGCAAGAACGCGGCAAGCTGCACGTGCATGATCCCCTCTGTAACTACCTTCCCTATTGTCCCACCGCCTGGCATTCACTGACGATTCACCACCTGTTAGACCACACTTCTGGCATTCCCCAACTGGATGACGCGCGCGTGTCGATCGCTTCGCCCACGGCCTTTATCGCCAGCTACAGAGGCGTCCCCCTGGCCTTCACACCCGGCAGCCAGTACAGTTACTGCAGTGTCTGCTTCCAGATTCTAGGTATTGTTGTCGAGCAGGCTTCAGGCCAAGCATACAGCACTTTTATACAGCAGACGATCCTGACCCCATTACACATGGACAGCAGCGGCTTTTTCGCGAATTATTCCTCCATGCCGGATCATTCGGTAGGATACGCAAGCTGGCAGCTTAAAGCAGTCGATCTAGGCTGGTCCGTCGCGCCGAACATGTCGTTCCTTTTTGCCTCAGGCCTGCTGGTGACCACGGTTGAGGACCTGTACCGCTGGGACCAGGGGCTGTATGCACATACAGTGATCTCTCAACAGTCGCTGGATCAGATGTATACCCCTTACGTCGACTCAGAGTTCCCCACCTCCAGCTATGGCTATGGCTGGTTTATCGCCAAACCATCGACGCCTCATTACCCGTACTTCTGGCATTATGGGAGCATCGATGGTTTCAGGGCCTACATCGGGCGTTACCCGACCAACAAGATCACCATCATTATCCTGAGCAACCTGGCGGCACAGGATATCGTAGCATTTGCCGGCACGGTAGAGCAGAAGGTCTTCGCTAACCTCTAAGCCGGCCTGATTTCTCGCCACGCGCTACGAACCCTTGACACCCGTATGGCGGAACATACAATACAAAGCGGGGAACGGACCGAAGTCTGTTCCCCGCTTTGACCTCTCTTACGCTTATACCACTTGATCGATGTGCATCTATGGATCAGAGAACTCCAGATGAAGGTGCTCGGCGAATCTAGCGGCGTTGGATGGTACGATCGTTATCCCCATCTTGCGCGGGTCCCCATTGTTGGGGCTGGTTTTGAGGCCACGGCTGCTGGAACGGGGGTGGTGATTGCGGCGCTCGCGACGGTGTCCATGTCTGGGGTTGTCCCTGACCCTGGGACCAGGGCTGCTGGACATGGGGTAACGGCTGACCCCACGCCTGCTGTGAAGACTGACCCCACGGCTGTTGTGGCGGGAAACCCTGAGGTGGCACAGGCCGCATAGGATTGGCCTGCAAGGCTGCAAGTGCTGCGCGTGCTTTGCGATCGTTACGAATGTGGCGCCATATATAGAGCGCCACCAGGACAACCAGCACGACAGCAATAACAACATCCAGACTATGGAAGATAGGACTAAGAGTACCCAGGTGGTTACCAACAATGGTGCCAACATACGCTAACATCAAACACCAGGGGAATGAGCCTAGCACTGTATAGACACAGAATTTCCCAAAAGGCATCTTAGCGATACCGGCGGGCAGAGAGATGTACGTGCGCACAACGGGCAAGAGGCGCGAGAAGAAGGCAGTGGCGCTCCCCCAACGTTGAAAGAAGCGATCCGCCTTATCCGCGTCATGCTGGGAGATCAAGACATAGCGACCATACTTCAGCATCAATGGACGACCACCCGAGTAGCCAATGCCATACGCGGCAATAGAACCGATCAGGCAACCTACGGCGCCCGTTAGCGCGATGAGAAGCAGGGCAACCCACGGGCTAACACCGGGTAGCAGTCTGCCGCTGGCAAACATTACCCCCGCCAGGGGCATCACAATTTCGCTGGGAAGCGGTATACAGCAACTCTCGATAGCCATGGCCAACAAGATACCGACCAGACCAGTCGAGACGTAGAGGTTCGTTATCAGAGTCGTCAGCGTTTCAGTCAATTGGTTTAACACACAGTAGCCTGCCTTTCAAAGTCTCTTGAGAGCATTCGCTCAATAGTAGCACATTCTATGCTCAGAGGCCAGGGTCACCAGGACCTATAGAGAACATCCAGCCAGGCAGACCTACTGCTCTTCATCATCCGTATAGCCTGCATCGTATAAGGAAGAGCGCCGCGTAATGGGGCCATGCCCTTCCATTTGCTGGATCAGCCTTTCACGAAGAGGATCATCTTCATACATATATGGAGGGCGGCGCACCAGTGGATTTTTCAAGCTGCCGGAAGCCGTATCCGGGTTGCGTAACTGCTCATCTATCTGGGGGTGACGGCCGACCTGCCCAGTCTGGGGGTAGCGCTGGAGCGACCCTGTCGTCTGCTGGTGCCGGCGACCAGAGAGCTGTTCTGTTCGAGGATCGGCAGACCAGGAGGAGCGCTCACTCTCCGTGGGGAGACGCCTCTGGCTCGGGGTTCTCCCTGCTGGACCATCATCTATAAGCCGTGGACGATAGGAATTGGCAGGCGGCGCCGGTTGTTGACGAGCGGGCCGCGCCCCTGGCACTGGCGGGCGAGCCGCTTGCTCGCGCAGAGGAGTAGTAGGACGCGGGGCCGGGCGTTTACGCGAAGGAGCGGGCGGTATCACCTCAACATCCTCATCTTCTAGCTGCTGGGAGGCCTCAAAGCGGGCTGCGCGTAAAGCCGCCGTACGATGCTGGCTGTGGCGAGTGTCACCCTGGTAGCCGGGCACGCCTGGATGCGCGCTACGCCGTGCTGGCGGCGAGAGACGCTGCGTTGGGGTGCCTTTCCCGCGGGCAGCACGGGCCGGTTTCTCCTGCTGGCCCTGGGCCGCAGGATAGATCGTTGAGCGCTGATGAAATGACGGAGCGGGAGCCGGAGAGGTCTGACCCGCCGCGGGTAACCGTGGATAGTTGGGGACGGGAGGCAGGTGACGGTTCGGGGGGGTACGCTGATACTCATCCTCCTCGTACTCCTCTTCCGCGCCGGGCAACATATAGCCGTCGGCATCATATACCTGTTGAGGAAGCGCCGGATAATCGTATGCTTGCGCCTGCTCCATCTCCTCCTGGATCTCGGCTCTGAGCCGTTCATCATGACGACGCGAAAGAAAGGAGAAGAGCATCAGGGAGATGGGAATACTCAGCAGTAAAGCCGCCAACCCTCCTATCAAGCCACCAAGCACCCAGGAATTGAGCGTGTTACCGAACCAGAGGACCACAGCGGCCCCCACAATGAGCACTAGCGCCACAGCGGCGGCTCTCATACGACAATCCTTTCTGGATACCTGTCACCCGTCTACGTTGCGAAAGAACGACACCTGTGGAGGGGAGAAAGTCCCTGACAAATGATGTATCCTTTCAGCCTTCGTACAGCTTAGAACTGTTTTACAAAGAAAACGTCTTCGTTGTAGCGAAAATCCCATCGAACTTTATGATATGAGTATACCAGGATTGGAGCCGAACTACAAGGGGGAAAGAAGCTAGAAAACCCATCAGGAAGGCAGGGGAAGGCAGGGAGAGGAGGGTAGCAAGGGAGGCAGAGGTATATATATACTACGAGCACACACGGCAGGAAATGTGTGCTCGTCCTCCCATTGCTATCAACTGCACGATCTCGTTGCTCTATTCCAGAGACAAGAGATGTGTCAGGCCGCGCGACCGGAGCCACACTGGCGCACAATGGCCACCACTTTGCCTTGCACCTGCCATTCGCGGTCCCACTCGCTCCTGGTGATGAAGATGGGCGAAAGTTCGGAATTGGCGGGTTGCAGGCGTACACGATCGTGGTCCTTCTCCTGGAAGAAACGCTTCAGGGTCGCCTTGCCCCGACTGCCATCCTCCAGGTGAACGGCCACTACGATATCGCCATTCTCGCAGGTTGGCTGGCGTTTAATCACCACATAATCGCCATCGCAGATGTGGTCCTCGATCATCGAGCGACCCCTGACGACCAGGGCATAATTGGTCTCGGGATCTACGTTATGGCCGACATCAATGGCCTCCTCCGGGTCCGAGAATATTTCGAGCGGCTCACCGGCGGCGATGGCACCTTCTACTGCGATACCCCAGGGCTGCTTGGTCAGCCTGATGCCGCGGCTCTTTTTCGGCTCGCGCGAAATATAGCCGCGTTTCTCCAGCATGGTCAGATGATAATCCACATGACCTGTACTGGCAATCTTCATCGCACGGCCAATCTCACGATTGGTGGGGGGCATGCCCTCTGTGCGTATATAACCGATAATGAAGTCCAACATCCGTCGTTGGAAGTCACCCATTTGCTCTGCCGACATAGGTGTGATGGCCTGCCTTTCTGATTTACCCGTAGTACACGAATGCTGCCGCCAAAAAGTAGAACGGCTATTCAAATCAATCATAGCAAACCGCGCAAAACAAGTCAAGGCTTTTATCGAACGAATTTTCGGAAAATTCTTTCTTCTGTGATTTCTCGTTTTCTGCTGGCGGCTAGGGCTTGGAATACGGGCGCCATTTTGTTATACTCATTGCATAGAGGCACGTAAAGGTAATCGCTTTTACCTGCTCAATTCTGTTATCAAGGTGGGCGAGCTATTTGCGTCGGCCCTCAGATAGATGTACAATAAAGGCGTCAAAGACTCGACGAACCCGGCCATGAAAGAGGGAGTCAGAATACACATGGTTGAGATGACTATTGAAAGTGTGCGCATAAATCTGGCTACTCAGCAACGCGTAGTCATTTTGAAGGCAGTGAAGCAGGAGCGCTACTTGTTTATCTGGATAGCGCAGGCTGAGGCATATGCTATCGCCATCGAACTCCAGGGAACGAACTCTCCCCGGCCACTTACGCACGACTTGCTCAAAAATGTCATCAGCGAGTTGGACGCCAAAATTGGGAGCATCGTGATCTCAGATCTGGTTGATGATATTTTCTATGCCCGCATCGTCCTGGATGTGGCAGGCAGGCATGTCGAGGTTGATTCGCGCCCCAGCGACGCCATCGCGCTCGCTGTACGCGCGAAGACGCCGATCTTCGTTGAGGAGAGCGTCTTAGAGCGCGCGGGCGTCACCCCGGAGACTACCGAAGAGCAAGCGGTCCCTAAACCTTCACTCCAGAAGGAGCAGGAGGCCGATAACCTGGACGCCTACCGCGATTTTATCAATAGCCTGGACGTACTGGACGAATTTGGCAAAGATTGAGCAGGCCGCCTTTCATTGAATGAGTACCCCGGCCAGCTTCTCTGGTAAGCTAGCCTAGCGCGAATGCAAGAACGCCTTTAAGAAGCGCACAAGAATGCGCGAGAACAGCCCGTAGATGAGGATAGCCAGCATGGTGTACAGCTCGATGCCGATAGAAAACGGCAAGGTGACACTCTGCAACAACAGGCGGAATGGCAGCAGAAAGACGGTGCTGACCTCATACACGATATCCATCCACAACGACGTGTGCTGCAAGGCGAGCACATCGAGAATGAAACGGGTCAACAGGAGAATCTGCACCGCGAGAAAGAACAGCCCCACCAGCATAGGTACGGCGCTACGACGAGACCGGGTGGTCTGGACCGGCCCGGCCCCCCCTGCCGGTCGATCGCGCCCGCTCGTTACAGGAAGAGGTGGTAAGACTGGATACACCGATGTCTCCGGCGGGCGCATCATAGCTGGCGGGGGGAACGCGCCGCGCGCATGCTGCTGTGGGAAGGGGCGAGCCGGCGGTTGAGGCATGGGTATGCCACCCTCGATGGGAGAAGTTGCGGCTACTGGAGAGAAGATGACCTGCGCCATCGGTTCCGTTGGCATATCGTGCTCGTCAAGTTCTCCAAAACGGTTGTCTACAGATCGCTTTTTCATCTTTGCTCGCTCCTCTGGAGGAGAACTGCTACATGTGATGTGCTCCGCTGGAAGCTCTACGATCTTCCTCTATATCATGTGTAGCAACGACCGGGTAGCGTGCCAGCAGGTCGTCATACGTCTCGCGCCGCTCCATTACCTCCACTTGCCCCTCGCTTACCAGTATTACGGCTGGACGCGGCACAAGGTTATAATTGCTGGCCAGGGGCAGGCAGTAGGCCCCGGTTGCCGGCAGCGCCAGCAGGTCGCCTTCCTGCATATATGGTAACGCCGCACTGTTGATAAGCATATCACCTGACTCACAATAACGTCCAGAGACACATACTGACTCCTCTACCGGCTCCAGCGCGCGCTCCACGGCAAGCACCGCGTAGACGGCTCCGTAGAGAGCGGGCCGAATATTATCGCCCATGCCTCCATCGACGAACAGATAGGTGACGCCTCCGGGAGTAGATTTGCGTGCTCCTATACTATAGACGCTGAAACCGGCTCTGGCTACAATCGAACGGCCCGGCTCAAAAAGCAGTGCCGGCGCAGGCAACGTATCGCTGATCAGGGCTACTTCCCGCTCCATTGTCTCGTGCAGCGCCTGGGCCAGCACTGTCAGAGGAGGCACAGCCATCTGTTCAGGTGTAGCAATCGCCCATCCACCGCCGGGGCTGATCTCCGCGGGCCACCACCGCGTCTCCTGGTAGAGTTCTGCGGCCAGGCGCAGCAGGCGTTCCAGGGATTGCTGGTAGGGACGGGCCTCTCGCAGCATGGTACCCGCGTGCGCATGCAGACCACGCAGGTGCAGGTGGCCCTCGTGAAGGATGCGTAGCGCGGCAGCTTTCGCCTCACCATTACGCAGCGGGAACCCAAATTTAGAGGCCGCGTGCCCCGTCTGGAGATAGCGATGCGTATCGGTCTCCACCTCAGGCGCGACGCGCAGCAAGACACCCGGTCGCTGTGCGGTCTCGCGTGCAAGGCGTGTCAGCCGCGCCAGTTCGTGCCAGTTATCCAGCACGATACGCCCCACACCCAGTTCCAGAGCCAGGCGCAGCTCCGCCTCCGACTTATTGTTCCCGTGAAACGAGATGCGCTCCATCGGAAACGCCGCCTGCTGTGCCACCAATAGCTCTCCCCCGGACACCACATCCAGCCCCATTCCCTGCTCAGCAATCAGCCGAGCCAGCAACGGTGAGAGATAAGCCTTCGCTGCATAGAGGATCTGGGCCTGAGAGGCGCGATAAACCTCGCTGAAAGCCTGCCGGTACTCCTGACAGGCACGCACAATCGTGGCACGGTCGAAAATACAGAGCGGCGTGCCATAGCCCCGCACCAGATCGGATACACTATGTTCGGCTATATGAAGAACACCGTCGGAAGAGATCGCGACGGTATC
>JBDTHH010000186.1:0-4266 GCA_039937055.1 Ktedonobacteraceae bacterium
CGCCCTACGGATTCGCGAAGCGAGCCCCTTAAGTTAACGCGTATGGGGCCTGCCCCACGGATGCGGCAAGCCGGATCCCTACGCGGGTGGGGCCGTCTCACCAGTTCAATGAAGCTTGCCTCGTCTATATGGAGACACGAGTACTCCGCAGGTAGAGGAATGTAGAAAGACAGAGAGACATATGCAAGTCAAGACCACAACACAGGCCATACGGCCAGACACAAGCGAGGAAAAACCAGTGTCTCCGACGACCACCCCGCACGTGGTGATCATCGGAGCGGGATTTGGCGGCTTAGAGGCCGCCAAATCCCTGGACAAACACCCTGTCCAGGTCACCATTATCGACCGCCATAATCATCATGTATTCCAGCCGATGCTCTACCAGGTGGCCACAGCGGGTCTATCGCCCGCCGATATCGCGGCCCCAGTCCGGCATATCTTCAAGAAGCAAAAAAACGTAGCAGTCCTGATGGCAGAGGTCACCGGCATCGATGTCCAGGAACAACGAGTGCATCTGCGTGAGGACGATCAAACGGTGCCGTATGATTACCTGATCGTGGCAACAGGCGCCACCAACAACTACTTCGAGCACGAGGAGTGGCAGCATTTCGCGCCGGGGCTGAAATCCTTGAATGACGCCCTGGACATCCGGAGCAGGGTCCTGCTGGCCTTCGAGGCAGCCGAGCGCGAAAGCGACGCGGAGAAACGCCAGGCGCTGCTCACATTTGTGCTGGTTGGCGGCGGTCCCACCGGCGTAGAGTTGGCGGGCGCGCTGGCGGACCTGGTGCGCAACGCCTTTGCCGGCGACTTCCGCCATATCCAGCCGCAGTCGGCGCGTATCATCCTCGTGCAGGGGCCGGCGCGCGTCCTGCCTCATTTCCCGGCCGCTATCGCCAGAAAAGTGCAGCGGCACCTGGCGCAGATGGGCGTGGAACTCAGAACCGGTGTGCATGTGACCGCCATAGACGAGGGAGGGGTGCAGATCGGGAAGGATCGCGTGGAGACCAGGAACGTCATCTGGACGGCGGGCGTGAAGGCCTCGCCCGCGGGCCAGTGGCTGAACGCCCCGGTTGACCACGACGGGCGCGTAAAGGTGCAGCGCGATCTAACCGTGCCGGGCCACGACACTATCTTCGTCATCGGCGATACAGCGCTGGTGACCCAGAAGGGCAAACACCTGCCAGGCGTGGCGCCCGTGGCGATCCAGGAGGGCAGATATGCAGCTTCGGTCATTGCCGACAGGGTGGCCGGCAAAGCACATCCCCGGCCATTCCGGTATTTCGACAAAGGCACGCTCGCGACCGTAGGCCGGGCCTTTGGCGTCGTCAATATGGGTCCGCTGCGCTTCACCGGCACCCTGGCCTGGTTTACCTGGCTGTTTGTGCATCTGCTGTTTCTGATTGGCCTACCGAAGCGTTTGCAGGTATTCCTCCAATACGCCTGGACCTATCTCAGCTTCCAGAAAGGCGACCGCATTGTCCTGCCAGAAGGCACCTCACCGCCGGTGCTGTAGGGCATCTCGAACCGCGTCGGGGCGATGGCTTGCCTCGCCCGTGCAGCCCGACGCGGACCGGGGCATATGATCAATTAATTCTTACATACAAGGAGGCATCCATGACCGTCGAAATAAAAGTTGGCCCACCAGTGATCACCATTAGCCAGGGACGTACCTTCATGGTTACTACACAGGCCGGCGAGATTATGCCGGGAAGTGACCAGGGCGTCTATGCTATCGATACACGCTTCATCAGCTTTTACCGGCTCTACATCAATCGCGTGCCTCTGAAGGTCATCAACTCTAGCCAGTTGACCTTCTATGCCGCGCGTTACCATCTGACTAATCCCGAGATCAACACCGAGGCTGGTACTATCAAGGCCCACACGTTGAGCCTGACCGTCAACCGTATGGTCAGCGAGGGCATTCACGAAGAGTTCGAAGTCATCAACTACAGCGGCCAGAAGGCCCTGTTCCTGCTGGAATTGTCGATCCGATCCGACTTCGCCGATATCTTCGAGGTCAAATCACACGCTATCGTCCAGCGCGGGCAGACCGAAAGCGTGTGGGACAAAGATAACCGGCAGTTGCGCACCTCCTACGACAATCAGGACTTTCACCGCGCCGCTGTCTATAAAGTCACAAACATCGCCAGCGATACCGCCGTCGGCTATGCCAATGGACGCATCTTCTTTCAGATCGAGATCGAGCACAACCAGTCGTGGCAGATGTGCGCCGACCTGATACTGGAACATGGGCAGCATGTCAAGCAGCCGCAACCAGGATCGTGCAGTTTCGGGCAGCAGGGGACAGCCGAAGCGGGCGCCACGCCTTCACCCAAAGCTGAACCACACAGCGACTTCGATAAGCGCCAGGCTCGCTGGCAAGATCGCTGCACGAAGGTCGCCACCTCCGATCACAGCCTGGATCGCATGTATCAGCAGGCCGTGATGGACATGGGCGCGCTGCGCATCTATGATATGGATGTCTCGGACGAAGCCTGGGTCCCGGCAGCAGGTGTGCCCTGGTTTGTGACGCTCTTCGGGCGCGACAGCCTGACCGTCTCCTATCAGAACATGGCGGTCTCCCCCGGTTTTGCCCGTGGAGCGCTCAAACGGCTGGCCGAGCACCAGGCCAAAGAGCGCATCGATTGGCTGGATGCGCAGCCGGGCAAGATTCTGCACGAGATGCGCTTCGGCGAACTGGCCCACTTCCAAAAGATCCCTTTTTATCCCTATTACGGCACCGCCGACGCCACCATCCTCTACCTGATCGTGCTCTCCGAAGCCTATCGCTGGACCGGCGATCTCAACCTGCTCAAGGAGTACCGGCAGGCGGCGGAAAACTGCCTGAACTGGATCGATCACTATGGCGATCTGGATGGCGACGGCTTCCAGGAGTACAAAACCTTCTCCTCGTTGGGGTATGAGAACATCGGCTGGAAAGACGCGGGGAACGCCGTCGTCTACGCCGATGGTAGCCAGGTCAAGCAGCCCAAGGGCCTCTGTGAGCTGCAAGGGTACGTCTATGATGCCAAGACGCGCATGGCCGAGGCTTTCCAGGCCCTGGGTGATGAGGCCCGCGCCAAGGCTTTGCAGGAGCAGGCTGAGACCTTGAAGAAGAAGTTTAACGAGGCTTTCTGGATGCAGGATGAAGGCTGCTTTGCCTACGGGCTTGATCCCGACAAAAAGCAGATTACCTCTATCGCCTCCAACGCCGGCCAGGTCCTGTGGAGCGGCATAGCGGACCAGGATAAGGCCAGGCGCACCGCTCAACGCCTGTTGCAAGAGGATATGTGGAGCGGCTGGGGTATCCGCACGCTTTCCAGCAAGAATCCGGCCTACGATCCCCTCGATTACCAGAACGGTGCCATCTGGCCGCAGGACAACGGCATTATCGCGGCCGGCTTCAAACGCTATGGTCTGGTCAAGGAGGCCAATCAGGTGATTCGCGCCATGTTCGATGCCATCGAGTGTTTCGATGCCTACCGGCCACCGGAGGTGTTCGCGGGCTTAAAACGGAAGGGGGACATGGATTTCCCGGTGCTCTATCCCGGCGGGGCCAATATCCCCCAGGCCTGGGCCACCGGCAGTATCTTCCATATGGTACGCACCATGCTCGGCCTGCGCGCGGATGCGCCTGGCAAGCGTCTCTACGTCAATCCCACGCTCCCCGACTGGCTGCCCGATATCGAGCTACAGCATATGCGCGTCGGCCCCTGCGCCATCACCCTGCGCTTCTGGCACGAGCACGGCGCTTCGCGCTGGGAGGTACGCGACATGCAGGCGGACAAGGGAACCGCGCAGGAAGACCTGATCCAGGTCATGGATGAGCGCCACGACCGCTAGCGCATGGCGCTCATCCATGACCTGATATGGAGGGACGGCCGGTCCGAACCCCCAATTGTCCCAGGGGTTCGCAGCCATGATGACACGTCCCACCACCTGGTGGCCGCCCTTGCATTGCTCCTGCATGGGGAGAGTGATGTCGGCCTTGGAGCAGGGCGCAGGCCTTGTTGGCGGGCAAGGGGAGCCAAAGAGGAGCCGAAGCGGCGCCCCTACACGAAATCCGTCTTGTTTCGCGTTGGGGCGCTGGCTTTTATACTGATTGGAAGGTCATGGGTATTTCCTGGGGGCCGAAGATGAGCATGCTCTGTACCTGTTTCAGCGGCTCATCTTGCTCTATGTGTACATCCTGAAACTTGTTCAATAATGCCCCAAGCGCAATCTTACTTTCGAGACGGGCCAGGGGAGCGCCGATGCAGAAATGCA
>JBDTHH010000187.1:0-5451 GCA_039937055.1 Ktedonobacteraceae bacterium
TGTGCCAGCTCAAGCATGTCGTTAAAGGCGGCATCGGCGGGCATAATCAGAATCGCGGGCAGACCAGGCTCGACGGTGGCGATGGGGCCGTGATGGAAGTCTGCCGAAGAGTAGGCGCTGGCCATCATGTAGGTGAGTTCTTTGAGCTTGAGGGCCAGCTCGAAGACGGTGGCGTAGTTGTAGCCGCGCCCGATGACGACGCAGCGGTCCATATAGCGGTAGCGTTCGGCCTTCTGGGCTATCTCTGAAGCGCCCTGCAGCGTTGTGCTCAGGGCCTCCGGCAGTTGCTGGATCTCGTCGAGTCGTCGTCGCTCGCCGCTCCAGGCGGCGGCGAAGAGTGCCAGCGCCACAAGCTGTGCCGTGTAGGTTTTGGTCGCCGCGATACTCTTCTCGTGCCCGGCATGCATCTCGACCACATGGTCCGCGCTAGCGGCCAGCGGCGAAGAGCCGTCATTGGTAAAGGCGATTGTAGGACGGCCCTGGCGCCTGGCCTCCTCCAGCACGGCGATGATATCGGGAGATTGCCCCGATTGCGAAATACCCACCACCAGTGCGCCGTCCATGCGTGGCGGCGTGTTGTAGAGTGTATGTAGCGACGGTGTGGCCAGCGCGATCGGGTAATGAGCCAGCGCGGCCCACGCGTACTTGGTGTAGAGCGCGGTATGGTCCGATGAGCCACGCGCGGCGATCAAGATATAGTTGAAGGGCGGCAACTGCGCGACGATCTGCTCAACGTGGCGCGTCTCGCGATCAAGCAGGCGCGCGATGACATCGGGCTGACTATATATTTCCTGTTCAAGCAATGATGACATAGATACTGCCTTTCGCTGACTATGATGATCTCTGGGCCGCGAGTCTATAGGCGCCGTATACCCCGGCGTTGTCCCCCAGCCGCGATAGGTGTATCGTGGGCATGGGAACGTACTTGAGGGTTGTGGCCAGGTGGCGCCTGGTCTGCTCCAGGAAAAGCGGCGCGCGCTGGCTGATCCCGCCAATCAGGATGATCTGTCTGAGCTTAAAGAGGGCGGTCACCACCAGAAAGAACTGGCCCAGTTCGTTGCCGTACTCGGACCAGAAGTCCGCGTCTTCCAGGTATTCGGCTCGCGTCCCTAGATGCCGGTAGATGCCGGTGCCCGAAAGGTCGGCCTCGACACAGCCGTATTGCCCGCACTCACAGAGCCGGTGCTCTCCACTCAGGTTCAGCACCATGTGGCCGACCTCCAGGGAAGATACACTGCTTTGTGTAACAAGCGCACCTCCAACGCCGGATGAGAGCGTCACCAGCAATGTCGGGTCCAGGCCAGCAAGCTCGTGTTCCTGGATGCCATAGCCGGCCACCTCAGTGTCCTGCCGGATGAGGACCTCGCCAGTGATATGCAGCACCTGGCGGATAGCGGCCTCGATATCCTTGCCGACCCAGTCTTCATCAAGGTTGGGAGCCACCGTGACCCGGCCGTGCTCAAAAAGTGCCGGCAGGGCCAGAGCGAGCGTCTGAATCGGCTCGTATACCTTCAGCGTCTCTGCCAGGAAGTGCAGGTACGCATTGTACCTGCGCTGTGTCTGCGCTTTGTGGACAGCCTGCTGCCCATCCCAGACGCGTGTGAAGGTAGCCCCTGAATCGATACCGATGTTTGTCATACGAACCGCACCTTTATGATAAAAATCGTCTCCTGAAGCCCCCTCATTATATGCTATGGCACCAGAAAGCGCTTCTTCCGCCTCTGGGCCTCGAAATAGTCGGGATCGATGCGCAGCGCCTCGTCAACCGCTGCCAGCGCTTCGGCGCGCTTGCCCATGATGCCCAGCGCCCAGGCTTTGCCGTCCCAGGCAGGCGCATATTCCTGGTCAAGTTGCAGCGCCTGCTCGAAGGCTTCCAGGGCGGATTGATGCTGCGCGAGCAGGCACAGGCATGCCCCTTTGACGTACCACGCCTGCGGGTTCGCCTCGTCCAGAGCTAGCGCGCGTTCCGCCGCCTCTAAGGCCTCGTGATAGCGGATCGCGCCCCAGAGTTGCTGGCTGTATCCCAACCAGAATGTTGCCTGCTGCTTGCGACGTTCCTGTTCGTTCGCTGAATCCGTTTGCATAATGCGCTCCCTACGTATTTTGTTTGCTCTCCCATGTCTTCGCTGCCTGCTGGTAGGCCTCCCAGGTATCGAGATCGTAGCTGGCCATGGCGTCGCTGACCTCGATGGTGGCCATTTCCTGGCGGTGACGTTCGACGATGCTGCGGCCGCCTTCGTCGCCGGTGACCTCCAACAGTTCGGGGAAGAGGTCGGCCGCGAAGAGCACAGGATTGCCGCGTGTGCCCGCGTAAAGGGGCGCGATGATGCGTTTCCCGCTCTCCCGCCAGGCAGCGCTCAGCAGGTCGAGTACGCGCGCGGTCATGAATGGCTGGTCGCCCAGCAGGATGAGCGCGGCCTCTGGAGCGACTATCGTTCCCTGCTGAGCGCGGACCAGCAAGGTGTGGATGCCGGCGCGCATGGATGTGCTCATGCCCTGCAAATAAGCAGGATTCTCGACGACGGTGATGCGCGGGTGCTCGGTGTAGGCGACAATGTGTGTGCGCACCTGCGAGGCCTGGTGACCCAGAACAACAACAATCGGTCGAGCTTGCGATGCCAGTGTGGCCTCTATGACATGCGCCAGCACGGGTTGTCCGGCGAGCGGCAGCAGCAACTTGTGGCGCCCGGCCCCCATGCGGCTGGAACTGCCGGCCGCCAGGATGATAGCCGCGACGGTGCGCGATGTGTTCGATGTGTTCATACTCAATCCTACCTCATCAGCTAGCGCTTGTATAGAGTGTTATAATGGCAGGTGAGTGTGTCACAAGCACCCAGATATTGAACAGGACATCGCAAAAGTTGCTCATCTTTCGTAGCTGCGTGATTTATCACGCGCGGGCTAGCCAGACTTCATGTCAGCCCACACGTGATAAATCACGCAGCTACGAAGGACGGAGAACGTTTGAGAAACCCTGAAAATTGAATCATACGTATCTCAACTGTGCCATATGCCTTTGTGGTACATGCAGTGCCACTTATCAGGAGAATACCATATTATGCCCGATACCCTCCACGTCAATAGCGATAGTGTCCTGGTGCTTGATGCCGAGACACAGGCGAAGTATGAACGCCTGCAAGCGATTCTGCGCGAGATGGAGTCCGTACTGGTGGCTTATTCGGGTGGAGTGGATAGCGCGCTGCTGCTCAAGGTGGCCCATGATGTGCTGGGCGATCAGGCCCTGGGCGCGATTGCCTCTTCACCGGCCTATGCCGAAGAGGAGACCAGCGAGGCCCTGGCGGTTGCCGCGCAGATGGGCATTCCTGTGCTTTCCCTGCAAACCCATGAGCTTGAAGATGAGCGCTACATTACCAACGACTTCAATCGTTGTTATTTTTGTAAGACCGAACTGTTTACGCGTTTAGAGCCACTTGCGAAAGAGCATAACCTGCGCTTTATTGCTTATGGCATTAATACGGATGATGACGGAGATTTCCGTCCTGGCCAGCGGGCCGCGCGCGAGTTCCAGGTGCGTGGTCCCCTGAAAGAGGCTGGGATGGGCAAGCGCGAGATCCGGGCCGTGGCGCACATGCTCGGTGTGCCAGTATGGGAGAAACCGGCGATGGCCTGTTTCTCTTCGCGTATTCCTTATGGCACGCGAGTCGATGCGGAGACGCTGCAGAAGGTCTACCGGGCCGAGAAGTTGCTGCGTGACCTGGGCTTTCACCAATTGCGCGTGCGTCACCATGGCAACGTAGCTCGCATCGAGGTTGAGCGCTCCGAGATGCCGCGTTTGATCGAGGAGGAGATGAGCCGTCAGGTGACCGCTGGCCTGCGCGCGCTAGGCTATATGTACATCACGCTCGATCTGCTGGGATTCCGCAGTGGCAGTATGAACGAGGGCTTCTTTAAGAAGAAGTCCTGAGCTATTTGACTGGAGGAGCAATTATTTTATGAGCAAGCAAGGGACCAGGCAACCTGCCAAACAACCTGCGAAGTCGTCCACCAAATCGCTGAAGCAGACGCGAGAGGACAAGCGCAGGGAGGAACAGCTCCGGCGTGAAGAAGAGCAGCGCCAGGCCGCCCGCACAAAGCGTATCACGCTGATTGGTATTGTTGTGGCCGTAGTACTCGTCGCAGTCGTCGGCACTATTTTGTTTGTGAATAACCAGCATAGCCAGGCGAGCAATTCTCCATATCCCGCTGTAGATGGCATTACTTGCGATCCGAACGAGCAGGTTGCCGCGCATTATCATGCGCACCTGACGATCTATATCGATGGTCAAGCAATGCTGGCGCCTGCAAATACAGGTATCGCGGGTGATGGTTCCTGCTTCTACTGGCTGCATGTGCATGCCACGGATGGCGTGATCCATATCGAGGCGCCCAATACGCACCCATACACCCTTGGCAACTTCTTCGACATCTGGCAGAGACAATTCCCCTACCTGGGCAACGGTTTTCCCAGTCAATTGAATCATAGTTCGGGCTGGACGATCTATGTCAATGGCAAGGTCTATAACGGGGATTTCCATAAGATTGTGCTTCAGGCGCATACCCTGGTCACGCTGGCTTATGACAGCCCGAACGCCAAACCTGATACAACCTACAGTTGGGGTAATCTGTAGAAGAGATGAGGAATAGGGCGCAGGCGTGGAGGGCGCAGGCCAGCGGCGCCCGTACACGAAAGGGGGCATGGCTGTGGGATGCAACGGCGTAGAGTAGTTACGTACGGTCGCCTGGGATCAGGGAAAAGACGAGTGTCGTGCGCAGGCTGCCGTCGGGCGCCACTGTGTCGTTGCGCAGGCGGGCCTCCTGCACGAAGCCGAGCCGGCGCGGCACGGCGGCACTATGGATGTTGCGCTCGTCGCAGCGAATCTCGACGCGCGTGGCTGCCAGGTCGTTAAATGCGAAGTCTGTTAGCAGGCGCACAGCCTCTGTGATGTAGCCCTTCCCGGTGGCGGAGGGACGCAGCCAGTAGCCGATTTCAAAGTACCGGCTCTCCCAGTTGTGGGGATGGAGCCCGAGTCCTCCGAGGTAGCGCTGGGTGGCCTGCTCCCAGATACCGAGATTCGCCTGCTCGCGCAGCAGCCAGTTTGCCATTTGGTGAATAATCCAATCCTGGCTCTCTTCCACACTCTGGTGCGCGTCCGCGAAGGGTAGCCAGGGCCGTATGTGCTCACGCGACTCCCCGACGGCCTCGAAGAGGTCGTGCGCGTCGCTCTCACGATATGGGCGTACCAGCACGCGCTCGCCTGGCAGTTCTTCGAACAGGGGGATCAGGGTATGATACTGTGTTGTGGCCATCAACTCGCTGCCTTTCGTCCTATGATAGAATAAAGTAGGTCTGAAGGTGATACAGTTCTGACGCAGGTCATGTGCTGGGCCAAGGTGTAGTGGCGATCCTCGCGGTCGCCATGCGGGTAATACCACCGTTGCATATGGCGACCG
>JBDTHH010000188.1:0-3273 GCA_039937055.1 Ktedonobacteraceae bacterium
TGTGCCAGCTCAAGCATGTCGTTAAAGGCGGCATCGGCGGGCATAATCAGAATCGCGGGCAGACCAGGCTCGACGGTGGCGATGGGGCCGTGATGGAAGTCTGCCGAAGAGTAGGCGCTGGCCATCACATAGGTGAGTTCTTTGAGCTTGAGGGCTAGCTCGAAGACGGTCGCGTAGTTGTAGCCGCGCCCGATGACGACGCAGCGGTCCATATAGCGGTAGCGTTCGGCCTTCTGGGCTATCTCTGAAGCGCCCCGCAGCGTCATGTTCAGCGCCTCAGGCAGGTGCTGGACCTCGTCGAGCCGCCGTCGCTCGCCGCTCCAGGCGGCGGCGAAGAGCGCCAGCGCCACAAGCTGCGCTGTGTAGGTTTTGGTCGCCGCGACACTCTTCTCAGGCCCGGCATGCATCTCGACCACATGGTCCGCGCTTGCCGCCAGCGGCGAGGAGCCATCGTTGGTGAAGGCGATTGTGGGACGGCCCTGGCGCCTGGCCTCCTCCAGCACGGCGATGATATCGGGAGACTGGCCCGATTGCGAAATACCTACGACCAGCGCGCCATCCATGCGTGGAGGAGTGTGATAAAGCGTGTGCAGCGCCGGTGTGGCCAGCGCGATCGGGTAATGAGCCAGCGCGGCCCACGCGTACTTGGTGTAGAGCGCTGTATGGTCCGATGAGCCGCGCGCGGCGATCAAGATATAGGTGAAGGGCGGCAACTGCGCGACGATCTGCTCAACGTGGCGCGTCTCGCGATCAAGCAAGCGCGCGATGACATCGGGCTGGCTATAGATTTCCTGTTCAAGCAATGATGACATAGATACTGCCTTTCGCTGACTATGATGATCTCTGGGCCGCGAGTCTGTAGGCGCCGTACACTCCGGCGTTGTCTCCCAGCCGTGATAGGCGTATCGTGGGCATGGGAACATACCTGAGGGTCGCGGCCAGGTTGCGCCTGGCCGGCTCCAGGAAAAGGGGCGCGCGCTGGCAGATTCCGCCGATCAGGAGGATCTGCTTGAGCTTGAAGAGGGCGGTCGCCACCAGAAAGAACTGTCCCAGTTCGCTGCCATACTCAGACCAGAAGGCTGCGTCTTCCAGGTGTTCGGCCCGCGTCCCAAGGTGGCGGTAGATGCCGGTGCCTGAAAGATCCGCCTCGACGCAGCCGTATTGCCCGCACTCGCAGAGCCGGTTCTCTCCACTCAGGTTCAGCACCATGTGGCCGACCTCCAGCGGCGAGACACAGTTTTTTGTGACGAGCGCGCCCCCGACGCCGGATGAGAGCGTCACCAGCAGGGTCGGGTCCAGTCCAGCCAGCTCGTGTTCCTGGATACCATAGCCGGCTACCTCGGTGTCCTGGCGAATGAGGATAGCGCCTGTGATATGCAGCACCTGGCGGATAGCCGCCTCGATATCCTTGCCGACCCAGTCTTCATCAAGGTTGGGGGCCACCGTGACCCGTCCATGCTCAAAAAGTGCCGGCAGGGCCAGGGCCAGTGTCTGAATTGGTTCGTATTCCTTGAGCGTCTCCGCTAGAAATTGCAGGTACGCAGCGTAACTGCGGCGCGTCTGCACTTTGAGTACAGCGTGCTGGCCATCCCAGATACGTGTGAAGGTGGCGCCTGAATCGATACCGATGCTTGTCATGCGAACCGCACCCTTATGATAAAAATCGTCTCCCGAAGCTACTCCATTATATGCTATGGCACCAGAAAGCGCTGCTTGCGACGCTGGGCCTCGAAATAGTCGGGATCGAGACGTAGCGCCTCGTCAACCGCCGCCAGCGCTTCGACGCGCCTGCCCATGATGCCCAGCGCCCAGGCTTTGCCATCCCAGGCAGGCGCATATTCCTGGTCAAGTTGCAGCGCCTGCTCGAATGCCTCCAGGGCGGCCTGGTGCTCCGCGAGCAGGCACAGACATGCCCCTTTGACGTACCACGCCTGCGGGTTCGCTTCGTCCAGAGCTACTGCGCGTTCCGCCGCATCTAAGGCCTCGTGATAGCGGATCGCGCCCCAGAGCTGCTGGCTGTATTCCAGCCAGAACGTCGCCTGCTGCTTGCGACGTTCCTGTTCGTGCGCTGAATCGGTTTGCATAATGCGCGCTCCCTACGTATTTTGTTTGGTTTCCCATGTTTTCACGGCCTGTTGGTAGGCTTCCCAGGTATCGAGATCGTAGCTGGCCATGGCGTCGCTGACCTCGATGGTGGCCATTTCGTGGCGGTGGCGTTCGACGATGCTGCGACCGCCTTCGTCGCCGGTGACCTCTAATAGTTCGGGAAAGAGATCGGCCGCGAAGAGGACAGGATTGCCGCGTGTGCCCGCGTAAAGGGGGGCGATGATGTGTTTCCCGCTCTCCTGCCAGGCTGCGATCAGCAGATCGAGCACGCGTGCAGTCATGAACGGCTGGTCGCCGAGCAGGATGAGCGCAGCATCGGGAGCGATTATCGTTCCCTGCTGAGTGCTGGCCAGCAGAGTGCGGATGCCAACGCGCATGGATGTGCTCATGCCCTGTAAGTAAGCGGGATTCTCGACGATGGTAATATGGGGGCGCTCCGTAGATGTGGCGATGTGTGTGCGCACCTGCGAGGCCTGGTGACCCAGAACAACAACAATCGGTCGAGCTTGCGAGGCGAGTGTGGCCTCTATGACATGCGCCAACACGGGTTGTCCAGCGAGCGGCAGCAGCAACTTGTGGCGCCCGGCCCCCATGCGGCTGGAACTGCCTGCCGCCAGGATGATAGCCGCAACGGTGCGCGAAGTGTTCGATGTATTCATGCTCAATCCTACCTCATCAGCTAGCGCTTGTATAGAGTGTTATAATGGCAGGTGAGCGCGTCACAAGCACCCAAATAGTGAATCATACCTATCTCAACTGTACCATATGTCTTTGTGGTACATGCAGTGCCACCTATCAGGTCAGGAGAATACCATACCATGCCCGATACCCTCCACGTCAATAGCGAGAGTGTCCTGGCGCTTGATGCCGGGACACAGGCGAAGTACGAACACCTGCAAGCGATTTTGCGCGAGATGGGATCTGTACTGGTGGCCTATTCTGGTGGCGTGGATAGCGCGCTGCTGCTCAAGGTGGCCCATGATGTGCTGGGTGATCAGGCCCTGGGCGCGATAGCCTCTTCACCGGCCTATGCTGAAGAGGAGACTGGCGAGGCCCTGGCGGTCGCTGAACAGATGGGCGTTCGCGTGCTGGCCCTGCAAACTCATGAGCTTGAAGATGAGCGCTACATTACCAACGACTTCAATCGTTGTTATTTTTGTAAGACCG
>JBDTHH010000189.1:0-3844 GCA_039937055.1 Ktedonobacteraceae bacterium
GGTCGAATGATTTCTCGATCAGCGCCAGCCCCGCCAGTTTATCGATTGCTCCCGGAAGTAGCGGCACCTCAACCATTCATACCGCGGTCACCAGCGGCTCAGTCGGCACCATTAGCCTCTCGGCAAGTGTCTCGCCTTCCGGCCCAACGGCGAGTCTGAGCCCAACGTCGGTGACGGCGGGTAGCAGCTCTACACTGACCGTCAGTGTTGGCTCATCAGTGGCGGCCGGCACGTATACAGTGACCGTTCAGGGCACCGCAGGTAGCCTTAGCCATAGCACATCCGTGACGGTTACCGTGACATCAACCGGAGGCGGTGGCATCACCAACGGCGGCTTCGAAACCGGGAACTTCTCCGGCTGGACCACCACCGGGACGACCTCGATCAGTAGTACTGCCCATTCGGGCTCCTACTCCGGTCAGGCTGGCGGGTCCTCTCCCACCAATGGCAGCAGTACCATTAGGCAGACGTTCACGGCACCTGCCGGGACAACAACCCTGACCTTCTGGTACC
Organism: Ktedonobacteraceae bacterium; assembly: GCA_039937055.1. GTDB lineage: Bacteria > Chloroflexota > Ktedonobacteria > Ktedonobacterales > Ktedonobacteraceae > JALYTT01. The sequence goes on from JBDTHH010000189.1 coordinate 514, forward strand.
AGGTATATTGCCCGGACACCCTGACCTATGACTGGGCGACGGCGACACTGAAGGACAACACAAGCAATAGAACCTCGACCATCCTGCCTAAGACGTGTAACACCAGGGGAACATGGGTCAAAGTCACAGCTACCGTGACGGCAGGTCATTCCTATACGCTTACCTTGACCAGCCACGACGACAACTATCCTGGCGACGCAACCTTTACCCGCTTTGATGATGTAGGTCTGAGCTAGCGCGATCTTCTTGTAGATGGCGTAGCTTGCCAGAAAGGTAAGGATGCCTGGAAAGGGAGGGACGCCCAGAAGGGTAAGGATGCCCGGAAAGGGAGGGACGCCCAGAAGGGTGCGGTTTACAGCCCCTTCCCTCTCCGGCGCCCCTCCCTCTTCATGCCATGCTTATGCCCCGTGGCACTTCTTGTATTTCTTGCCACTGCCGCAATAGCACAGATCGTTGCGGCCGATCTTGTGGGCGGCGACGGTGCGCGCGCTCTGGGCGGCGGCGACGGCTGTGCGGCTGTGGCCATTCTGGCGGCTGCCACCCTGCCGGCGGACGCCGGCGGCTACCTTCGGGCGCTCACCGCTGCCATCCGCCTTCACCTGGCCGCTGGCGCGGGCGATGTCGTCGGCGTTGGTGCGCAGATTGCGCGGCGCTTTGGGCTGCGGCTTGGCCTGCTGGGCGATGAAGGGGACGCCGTTGCGTAGCAACTTGAGCAGTTCATCGACGATATAGTGCTGGATGGCCTGCTTTAGCTCATCGAACATACGATAGGCTTCGTTCTTGAATTCTACCAGCGGGTCGCGCTGGCCTATCGAGCGAAACTGAATACCCGAACGCATGATATCCACAGCGTCGATATGGTCCATCCATAGGCGATCCAGCACCTGCAACGTCAGGGTACGCTCGATATCGCGGATGGTCATCACGCCCTGATCGGGATTCTGCTCCACCAGCTCATCAAGCTCGTTGCCGCGCTCCTGGTAGTGATCGAGTACCAGCTCGATCAGTCTCTTCTTCAGCTCATCGCGGCGCACGGCATGGATGTTTTCTGGCAGAATCTCCTCTGGCACATGCACCCAGCGCTCCATGAACGTAAAAAGGGTCTCCAGTTGCTCCTCTTCCGAGACGACCTGGCCCGGTATGCACTTGTCTACGATACTGCCGACCTCGGCGCGGATCATCGTGAGGATGCGCTCGTGCATATCGGCGTGCTCAAGGACGGCCCGGCGGTCGCCATAAATCACCTCGCGCTGCTTGGCGATCACATCGTCGTATTCGACCACATTCTTACGAATATCGAAGTTGGAACCCTCAACTCTCGTCTGCGCCTGCTCGATGAAGCGCGAGACCAGCCCGCTCTCCAGCGGCATATCCTCCTCCATGCCCACCATCTGCATAACCTTCGAGACGCGCTCGGCGGCAAAACGGCGCATCAGTTCGTCTTCGAGCGAGAGATAGAAGCGCGACGATCCGGGGTCTCCCTGGCGTCCAGCACGACCGCGCAACTGGTTGTCGATGCGGCGCGACTCGTGGCGCTCGGTGCCGATGATATGCAGCCCGCCCAGCTCCAGGACTCGCTGGCGATCCTCTTCGCACTCTGTGATCTTTTTCTGGAAGAGGTCATCTTTCTCTTCCTCGGTCATATTGGCAAGATGTTCCTGGATAGCCTCTTCCTTTTCGAGGCGCTCCTCCTCGCTCTCCGTCGGCATATCGCGAATGTAGCTCACACGCTCGGCGTGCTGGCGCAGGATGGTGTCAAAGTAGTTCTCGGGATTGCCGCCCAGCAGGATATCGGTACCGCGACCCGCCATGTTGGTGGCGATGGTAATCGCTCCGCTGCGCCCGGCCTGGGCCACGATCTGCGCCTCGCGCTCGTGGTGTTTGGCGTTCAAGACGTGGTGCGGTATACCCTGCCTGTCAAGCAGTTCGGCGAGGTATTCCGAGGTCTCGACCGCCGTGGTGCCGACGAGCACAGGTTGGCCGCGCTCGTAGCTCTCCTTGATCTCCTCGACGACGGCCTTGAACTTGGCCTCCATCGTACGGTAGATCAGGTCGGACAGGTCCTGGCGAACCATGGGCTTGTTCGGTGGGATGACCACCACATCCAGCTTATAGATCTTGTTCAGCTCTTCAGCCTCGGTCAGCGCGGTGCCGGTCATACCGGCCAGTTTTTCATAGAGGCGGAAGTAGTTCTGGAAGGTGATCGTGGCCAGCGTATGGTTCTCGCGCTGGACCTTCACGCCCTCTTTGGCCTCGATGGCCTGGTGCAGACCCTCGCTGTAGCGCCGCCCTGGCATCTGACGGCCGGTGAACTCATCGACGATGATGACCTCGCCATCTTTGACGATATAGTCTTTGTCGAGCTTGAAGATCACCTGCGCTTTGAGGGCGTTCTCCATATAGCGCGTCAGGTCGAGGTTCTCCTCGTCATAGATGTTCTTCACGCCCGCCAGGTGCTCCAGCTTCTCAACGCCCTCCTCGGTCAGCATCACCGTGCGCAGCTTCTCATCAATGGTATAGTCGGTCTCGGCCTTCAATCGCGGCACCCAGCGCGCGAACTTGGCGTACAGGTCGGTGGACTCCTGACCCTGGCCGGAGATGATCAACGGGGTGCGCGCCTCGTCGATCAGGATATTGTCCACCTCGTCAACGATGGCGAAGTGCATGTCGCGCTGCACCATCTGCATCATCGAACCCACCATGTTGTCGCGCAGGTAGTCGAAGCCAAACTCGTTGTTGGTGCCATAGGTGATGTCGGCCGCGTAAGCGGCGCGGCGCGCGGCGGTCTGCGGCTCCACAGTGTTGACCACCACGTCAACGCTCAGCCCCAGGAAGCGGTAGATATTGCCCATCCACTCGGAGTCGCGGCGTGCCAGGTAGTCGTTGACGGTGACGAGGTGAACGCCCCGGCCAGTCAGCGCGTTCAGGTAGACAGGGAGAGTGGCGACCAGGGTTTTACCTTCGCCGGTCTTCATCTCGGCGATCTTGCCCCGGTGCAGGACGATGCCGCCAATAAGCTGCACATCGTAATGGCGCATCTTGATGGTGCGCCAGCCGGCATCGCGCACCACGGCGAAGGCTTCGGGCAGTAGATCATCAAGCGTCTTGCCGCCCCTATAGCGTTTGGCCATTCCTGCGGTGAGCGTATCCATGGCCTCCGCCTTGAGCGCCACAATCTCAGCCTGAACATGCTTCAGGACCGCACCGAGCATCTGCTCCAGCCGCTCATCGGCACCCTCCTCGGCGTCGCCCGCGTTACGGCGCGCCTCCTCAAACCTGGGCCAGGCCTCCTGGAAGGCCTCGGCGAGCTGGTCATCGTCTACCTCTTTCA
>JBDTHH010000190.1:0-5321 GCA_039937055.1 Ktedonobacteraceae bacterium
GGCCTGCGATGTGTGCGTCTCCTGTTTCCCTTGCAGGAGAGGGGCGGCCCGCAGCGTGTACTCTGCCCCTGACATAATCGTCCAGATGGTTGCCAGCACCAGCACAACATCCGCGGCTAGCAAGAGGAGGCTGCTGAAGTCCACGGCCGGGCTATTGAAGTTGAGCCTGAGGGGGAACAGGGACAGGTGCGGGTTGCCCAACCCGTCGGCCAGCAGCACGCCGCCGATCCCCAGCAGGGTGATGAACGTTTTCTGCTTGCCCCATACGCCTGCTGGGATAACCATACCCCTGGCGGCCGCCATCGAGCGCAGCCCGGTCACCATGAATTCGCGCGCGATAATAATCACGACTATCCAGGCAGGCACCAGGGCAAGCTGCACCAGCGCAATCAAGATGCTGGAAACAAAAACTTTGTCCGCGGTCAGGTCCAGGAAGACGCCCAGGGGTGAGACCAACTGGTAGCGCCTGGCTAAATAGCCATCGAGGAGGTCGGTGACCGAGGCGAGGACGAAGAGCAGTGTGGCAACCAGAAAAGCCCACTGTTGATTGAGAAGGACAAGCACGAACACCCCGATGGTCGCTATGATCCTGCTGATGCTGAGCAGATTGGGAACATTTTGCATATTCCGCGTTCTCCTTGTTCTATACGCTATGTGATAGAGTCCACTACTGCTGCTCAGCACACAGTCGATGCATGGTCCGAACACGAGCAACGTACGTAGTTTGATTTCGCGATTATCACAACCGATGGTTGCGTAGGATGCGCTGTGTATCCCCATTATAAGCGAACTGGCGGGTGTTTGTGTAGATGGCCGGGGGCAATGTATTGCCTGCATGATGTTTTATGATATGCTAAATGGCAACTTGTTCGGGCAATACATTGCCCCCGGACGCGATACATCGGGCCCCTACAGGGGATGGTCTCCGTGACCGGCAGCATCAGGGAAGGAGTTTCCGTATGGCACGTTTTGTCCTAAGTTTGGATCAGGGAACCACGAGTTCGCGCGCGATCGTGTTCGACCATAGCGGGGCAATTGTCAGCGTCGCGCAGCAGGAGTTTCCGCAGATCTACCCGGCGCCCGGCCTCGTTGAGCATGATCCGGAGGCTATATGGTCAAGCCAACTGGCTGTGGCCCAGGAGGCTCTGCGGGAGGCGGGCGCTGCGGCCTCGGATGTGGCCGCTATCGGCATCACCAACCAGCGCGAGACGGTGATTGTGTGGGAGAAGGCCACGGGACGGCCCGTTTATAATGCTATCGTCTGGCAGAGCCGCCTGACCACGCCTATCTGCGACGCCCTGAAGGCGCGGGGCTTTGACAAAGAGATCAGGGAGCGCACCGGTCTGGTGACCGATGCCTATTTTTCCGGCACGAAGGTCAAGTGGATTCTGGATAACGTAGACGGTGTACGCGAGCGGGCCGAGCGCGGCGAGGTGCTTTTCGGGAATGTGGACACCTTTTTGATGTGGCGCCTCTCCAAGGGGCGGGTGTATGTCACCGACTACTCGAATGCCTCGCGCACCCTGCTCTTCAATATCCACAGCGGCGCCTGGGACGATGTGATCCTCAATGAGTTGGGTATTCCCCGCGCAATGCTGCCCACGGTCATGCCCTCAAGCGCGGTCTACGGGGAGACTGACGCCGAGTTCTTCGGCGCGCCCATTACGCTGGCGGGCGATGCGGGCGATCAGCAGGCGGCCACCTTTGGACAGGTCTGTTACGAGGTGGGCATGGTGAAAAACACCTATGGCACCGGTTGCTTCATGCTGATGAATACTGGCGAGGAGCCTGTGCCCTCGCAGAACGGCTTGCTGACGACGCTGGCCTGGGGCCTGGGCGATCCCGCTCATCCGCAGTTGACCTACGCTCTGGAGGGCAGCATCTTTGTGACCGGGGCCGCCGTGCAGTGGCTGCGCGACGGCCTGCGCGCTATCGAGAAGAGCGTTGACGTTGAAAAGCTGGCGGGCGCGGTCCCCGATAATGGTGGTGTCTATCTCGTCCCCGCCTTTGTTGGCCTGGGCGCGCCATACTGGGACCCGCACGCGCGCGGCACGATCATCGGCCTGACGCGCGGCTCAACGGTCGAGCATATCGCGCGCGCTACGTTGGAGTCAATGTGCTACCAGACACGCGATGTGCTGGAGGCCATGACCGCGGATAGTCATCTAAATTTGAAAACGCTGCGTGTAGATGGTGGGGCCGTGGTGAATAATCTGCTCATGCAGTTTCAGGCAGACATCCTGGGCGTACCGGTGCAGCGACCAAAGATCGCCGAGACGACGGCCCTGGGCGCCGCCTATCTCGCCGGTTTAGCCACCGGCTTCTGGCGCGACCAGGCGGAGGTAGCCGCCTACTGGTCGGTTGATCGCACCTTTGATCCCCAGATGAGTGTCGACCAGCGTGAGCAGTTCTACGCGGACTGGAAACGCGCGGTTGAGCGCTCACTGCGTTGGGAGCAGTCGGCAGAATAGGAGTCGTACCCCACCCATGCACCCATTATCGTCAACAGTGAGAACCCAGAACCTGGCGCTGCTTGCCAGCCAGACCTTCGATGTGCTTGTGATCGGCGGTGGCGTGACCGGGGCGGGTGTGGCCCTGGACGCTGCCGCGCGCGGCTACACGGTGGCCCTCGTCGAGAAGGCGGATTTCGCCAGCGGCACCAGCAGCAAATCCACCAAGCTTGTGCATGGAGGCATTCGCTACTTACCCCAATTCGATTTCAGCCTGGTGCGCGAGTCGCTGATCGAGCGTGGCATCCTGCTGCGCAATGCGCCATATCTGGCCCATCCACTGCCCTTTGTGTTGCCGATCTACAAAGGCGAGCAACACCCGGTCGGTCTGCCATTTACCATGCCGGGCGGCATCGGCCTGAGTTTTATCCTGAATATGGGCCTCTGGTTCTACGATATCCTGGCGGGAGGGCGCAACGTAAAGGCGCATCGCCGCCTGCGGCGCGAGGAGCTGTTGAAAATAGCCCCTACGCTGGCTACAGAGGGCCTGAAAGAGGGATTTGTATACTACGATGCTCAGACCAACGATGCGCGCCTGACGATGGCGCTGGTGCGCACAGCGGCGCAATACGGGGCCACCATCACCAACTACACGGAGGTGACCTCGTTTATCTCGGAGGAGGGGCGGATATGCGGCGCGCGCGTGTGCGACCAACTGGGTCAGCAGGAGTTGACCGTATATGCCCGCCACTGTGTGAACGCGACAGGCATCTTTGCCGAGCAGCTTGAGACGCTGACAGGCTATGAGCCTGAGGTGCGCGTCGCGCCGAGCAAGGGTGTCCACCTGGTGCTGTCGCGCGAGGATATCAAGCTGGAACACGCCGCTATTGTGCTCCCTGAGACCGACGATAAGCGCATCCTCTTTATCGTGCCCTGGGAGTCGCGCGTGATCTTCGGCACAACCGACACCGGCTCCGGTGACCTCAATCATCCTGTGGCCGCTCCTGAAGATATCGACTACTTGCTGCACTACCTGAATCGCTATCTCTCGGTACACCTGACGCGCGCCGATATCGTCAGCACCTACGCCGGCTACCGGCCGCTGGTCAGCCCGCATACATCCGGTCATTCGACGGCGGCGCTCTCACGCACACATACCGTACTGGAGGGTCCCTCCGGCCTGGTCTCGATTGTCGGTGGGAAGCTGACGACGTATCGCCGCATGGCTCAGGACACTGTTGATGTGATTAGCCGCCGCGACCACCGTCCCCGGCAACATCGCACCCAGAATCTGCCGCTCTATGGCAGTTCCGGCTGGTCCGAGGGCCAGCGCGACCTGGAAACGCAAGGGGCGGCGCTCGGCCTGGATGCGGAGACGCTGGCCCAACTGGAGCGCAGCTATGGCACAGCGGCACAGGCGGTCCTCGATCTGGTTGCCGGCGAGCCATCCCTGGCCACGCGCCTCGTCGCTGACCTGCCCTATATCCGCGCCGAGGTTGTGCATGCCTGCCGCCAGGAGATGGCCATGACGCCCTACGACCTGCTAGCGCGTCGCACATCTATCACGCTTGAAGACCGTCAACGTGGCCTGGGCATCGTCGACGACGTTGCCGCTCTCATGGCTCGCGAGCACGGCTGGTCTCCCACCCAGCAGCAGGCGCTGATCGCCGACTATCGCGCTGTCATAGAGCGCCAGCTTGCCGCTGAGCAGCCGCAACAGGATGGTGTGGCCCTGTAAATAACATCAAGAGCATATGTGAAATGAGTGGCTGATTGTTTGGCGAGCCGGGCTCGCCAAACAATCAGCCACTCATTTCATTGTTTTAGTTGCTAAAGCGCATGAAGAATGTGTACATGGCCAGGTCGGCACTGGGGCCAGCGGGATCACCCCAGAACCCAGACCCACCGGACCAGGCGTGTCCCATACCATTCACCACCCAGTATTCCTCAATCTCCTGTCCGTTGTTATTGTTCCAGGTAAAGGTTGTATAAGAGTGGCCTCCTGGTACCTGCCCGGACGTCCTTGAGGAAGGATTGGCAAAGCTGGCATTGTAGGTTCCGCCCGAGGCATCGTGATCTGTTTCCATCCACTGCTGGATGACCTGGTTGCCGTTCACCGGGAAGACAATCGGATCGATAGACCCCTGGAAGTCGATGGTGGGGACGACCCGCGCGTGTGATCCCATCACCTGATAGGCCAGATCACCTTGTAACACTGGAGGAGGGCCACCGGTGACGGACGCGCCCAGAGAGAACGCGGTGACGGCCTGGTACTCCACGCCAGAATGCACCCCGATCGCGGCATACAGGTCCGGATAGGTGACGCCCATGTTCACTGCCATGGCCCCGCCAGCCGAAATCCCGGTGATATAGACGTGGTGCGTGTTAATGGTCCAGCGCGAGGGGCTGTTCTCAACAGTCTGTGTGATGCCAGCAATCTCAGCGGCTTCCCCCAGACCCCGAAACTGGTTCGCAGGCAGGAAAAAGTTCCAACACAAAGCCGAGTTCGCGAAAAAATTCTGCTGGAGATAGGCGACAATGAACTGTTTCTGATCCGCCAGGGAGTCCATGCCAGTGGTAGCGGCCATACCCGATGCGGTTACCGTACACCCGGACAAAACGACGATCAGAGGTACTGATGTCCCTGTATGATAATTTGCCGGAGTATATACATCATAGGTATACAGGCCGGCGGGACCGAAATAAGAGAATTGTTGCAGCTTTCCCGAGGAGGCAGGGGCCGCATGCGCGTCGCCGCCGCTCTGGAAGAACAACATACAACCGATGAAAAGGACTAACCCGACCCCCTGGATAAAGCGTTTGAACATCACTGTTCGCTCCTTTCTCATTGGACACACCATCTATGATGTG
>JBDTHH010000191.1:0-6428 GCA_039937055.1 Ktedonobacteraceae bacterium
GGCACACAGGAACTGGTTGGTCTGTATAGCCAGCGCGATCCACGTGTGCGCCTGCTGGATGCCAGCCCGATCCCCGCCGGCTGGAACGGCAAAGCCTGGGGCTTGCAGGTGGGCCTGAAGAGCGCCCGCGCTGGCTCTGACTGGATATTGACGATCGACGCGGATGTGCGTCCCAGGCCGACGCTGGCGCGCGCGCTCGTGATCCAGGCCAGAAAAGCCGCTCTGCCCGCTCTCAGCGTAGCTACGCTGCAGGAGATTGAGGGCATCGGACAGGGGCTATTGCATCCCTCGTTGTTAACGACCCTGGTCTATCGTTTCGGTATCCCTGGTAAGGTGATACGCAACATGAGTGCGGTGCAGGCCAACGGTCAATGCTTTCTTTTCCAGAGGGATGTTCTGGAGACGCTAGGTGGCTTTACAGGCGTGCGCGATTCCATCTGTGAAGATGTGACCATTGCGCGCGCGCTGGTCTCCGCTGGCTACCCCGTTGGTTTTTACGAGGCTGGCGAGCTGGTGACCGCGAAAATGTACACGGATTGGCGCGATACCTGGCGCAACTGGACGCGCTCGCTGCCCATGCATGATCGCTTCTCTGGCGGTCGCACACTGCTTGGTTGGCTTGAAATCTTGCTGGTGCAGGCGCTGCCTCTACCGCTGCTGTTTCTGCTGGTAATGACCAACCGTCGGGGTCGTTCCGATAACGACAGGACGGCGAGGCAATCCACGCGCTACGGAACGGCCCCGACGGTTGGAACGGCCCCGACGGTCCGGCAACTTATGTTGCTCAACGGCATTTTGGTGGTGATGCGTCTGGGTGTGCTCTTTGGCACGGCGCGGGCCTATCAGCGGCGGCCCTGGTCGTACTGGCTCTCGCCGCTGTGCGATCTTCCGGTGGCGATTCAGCTTGGTGTCAGTGCGTTGCGCCGCCGTCATACCTGGCGTGGTCGCACTCTTGTTCGTGGAGGCTTATCATGAGAGTAGTCAAAATCCTCTTTATCGGTCATCTCGCGGCCCTGGCATTCGGCCTGGGTGGCCTTTTGATCGCCCTGCCGCATCCTGAGTTATGGAGTGGCAGTCCCCTGGGGCAGCGTGTCTTCCAATTCGGCATAACCTATGCTGGCTCGCTGCACATTCTTTTTGGAGCGGCGACCATGTTGCTCTTCGGGCTGCTCTTTGTCGGTCCCAAAAAGACGCTCATCTTTTTTGCTGCCTCTACACTCATCTCGCTGAGTATGGAACTGCTGGGCACCAGTACGGGATTTCCCTTCGGAGCCTATTCCTATACCACTTTTCTGGGCTTCAAAGTGGCCGGCCTGGTTCCTTACTCCATTCCGCTCTCCTGGTTCTATATGGGCTTCACCTCGTACATCCTGGCAAGCGCCATTACCAGCCGGCTCAAGGGTCGCCAGCACACGCTCTGGTCGTTGCTGCTGGGCGCCTACTTCCTGACGGCCTGGGACCTGGCGCTCGACCCGGCAATGGCCAGCGAGCACCTGCCCATTCATTTCTGGATATGGCACGACGTAGGCCCTTACTATGGGATGCCCATTCGCAACCTGGTCGGCTGGACAGTTAATGGTCTGATCTATATGGCTGTGAGCCGCCTGTTCTGGCGTGCCGACCTCGACACGCGGCGCCTGGCTATCTGGATACCATTTGGCGTGTACGCCGCCAATATAGCTTTCGCCATCGGCCTGAATCTGAACGTGGGCCTCTGGGTGCCCTCGCTGATGGCGGTGATCTTTGGCCTGTTGCCTGCCTCGCTAGCGCTGGTCGCAGGCCGGCGGAACGGAGGAGAGCCTGGGGCTGATGAGCGGGACGCAGGCATGCAGAGCGCAGGCGAGCGGCGCCCGTATACGAAAGGCAATGCATCTATCAGCCGTGCGATGTCGTTGTTGACGATACGGACGGGGGGCCGGATGATTGTCAAGCGGGAGATGGATCTTGCCGTTGAGGGGCTGGAACATATACCGCAGTCCGGTCCGGTGCTGATTGCTGCTCATCACGTGCATCATTTGTATGATGGCTGCGTCTTGCAGGAGGCTGTTCCCCGGCGCGTGCATATTCTTGTGGCTCTGGATTGGGTCAAGCAGCGTCCCCTGCGCTTCTTGATGGAATGGGCCTGTCGCATGGTGGATTGGCCTGTGCTGCTGCGCGCTGAACGTTTGCATGAACAGAGTGGGACTACAAGCAGTGCCTATGCTCCTCAGGAGGTCGGGCGCTACTTACGCTCTGCTATCAAGGATGCTGTGCGTTTGCTGCGCGCTGAAGAAGCGCTTGTTGTGTTCCCGGAGGGCTATCCCAATATCGATCCCACGTATACACCTAAATCTGACGCTATGCCTTTCCTGCCATTCCGGCCAGGTTTTGCCAGACTGGTGCAGATGGCCGAGCGAGGTGGACAGGTCGAGGTGGCAGTTGTGCCTGCTGGCTTGAGCTATACGCCCGGCAAGCGCTGGCGCGTCGCATTGCGCTTCGGCCCGGCCCTCTACCGGCTTACTTTCGCGACTGCTGAACAATTTATCGACGCGATTGAGCAGCAGGTGCGCACGCTCTCCCAGGATATCCCTGGTTCCGTCTCAAGGGAAGATATGGTTCCCGTCTCAAGAGATGGCATAACCCCCGCGAGAGAGGATATGGTTCCCGTCTCAAGGAATGGCCACTACACAGTAACCGCAGCAAGCCGTACAACACAGGAGGACCTTTCTATATGACGCAAATCTCTAACGATCCAGCTCTCTCCCCTACGCGGGCGCGACAAGGTGGGCCTCTACGTGGGATAGGCATCCTGGACGGATCATCAAAAAATCGGGTTATTGTGATTGGTGGAGGTTTTGGGGGGCTGGCATCCGCTATCCGGCTTCAGGCCGCCGGGCATGGTGTCACGCTGGTGGAGGCGCGCGAGCGCCTGGGAGGGCGCGCGTACCAGTTGAAGGCCGAGGGTTTTACCTTCGATATGGGACCCAGCCTGATTACCGCGCCTCACCTGCTAGAAGACCTCTGGCGAGCGGCCGGGCGTCGCCTGGAAGAGGATGTCCAGCTTATGCCGCTCAGCCCATTCTACCGCATCTGTTTCCGCGATGGCCGCTACTTTGATTACTGGGGTACACCTGCCGAAGATGAGGCCGAGATCGCTAAGTTTGATGCGCGCGATGTCGCCGGCTACCGCGCCTTTCTGGCGGCCACCCAGCGCATCTATGAGCGCGCCTTTGTGGACCTCGCCGATCAGCCGTTTCTCACGGTCGGCAGCTTCTTGCGTGTGGCCCCTGAACTGGTGCGCCTGCGCGCGCAGCGCAGCGTGTACGCCTACGCCTCACACTACTTCCGCAATCCCTACCTGCGCATGGTGTTCTCGTTCCATCCGCTCTTCATTGGCGGCAATCCATTCCGCGCCAGCGCCATTTATAGCGTCGTCCCCTACCTTGAGCGCCTGGGTGGGGTCCACTATACGCCGGGCGGTATGTACACCCTCGTCACCGCGATGGAGAAACTGCTACGCGACCTCGGAGGCGAGATCCGTTGCAGCGCGCCCGTAGAGCAGATCCTCGTCAAGGAGGGACGAACAACGGGCGTGCGACTGGAGAGCGGAGAGACATTGCAGGCGGATACTGTCGTTGCCAACAGCGACGTGGCATCCACCTACCTCAAGCTGCTGCCGGCATCGCAGAGCGCCAGGAACGTAGAGCGCTACCACTACTCTATGAGCTGTTTCCTGCTCTACCTGGGCCTGAACCGCCAGTATCCGCACCTGCGCCACCACACGATCATGATGTCCGATGACTACCGCAAACTGATCCATGAGATCTTCGATGGCCAGGGGCTGCCCGATGACATGGCGCTCTACCTGCATACTCCCAGTCGCACAGACCCCTCGATGGCGCCTCCCGGCGGCGAAAGCCTCTATGTCCTGGTGCCAGTTCCCAACCTGGCGCACGGCATCGACTGGACGCGCGAGGCGGGACCCTTCCGCCAGAAGATTCTGCGTTTCCTGGAGCAACATGCCGGTTTAGAGGGCCTCTCGGAAAGCATTGTCACCGAGCATATGCTGACTCCACTCGATTTCGCCGGCGAGATGCGTAGTCACCTGGGGGCCGCCTTCTCGATTGAGCCAACGCTCTTCCAATCTGCCTACTTCCGCCCTCACAACCGTTCAAGCCAGATCGGTGGCCTCTACTTCGTGGGCGCGGGCACCCATCCGGGCGCGGGCATCCCCGGCGTGCTGCTCTCCGCCAATATCACCAGCCGTCTGGTACACGCGGACCTTGTGCGTGCCATGTAGAGGTGCTGGCCATTCTGCGCACGATGGGTGGCAGAGCAGGGCGCAGGCCAGCAGCGCCCGTACACGAAAGAAGACCTTCCTGCCTGACCAGAAACCCTCCGGTGGCATCTCCCATTTCGTGTACGGGCGCTGCTGGCCTGCGTCCTGCTCACCCGCCACGATGTAGCGGTGCGCGTGAACTGATTCACATCGATGACGCGTGATACTAGAGAACATACCTGTGATGATCTGTCTCCCACAGGTGTATAGTGGTTAAAATCACGCAGGGCGCCCGTCCGGGGTATCCCTACATTTCTGTTTTTACCGGAGGATGTATCATGGATGTGATAGATACGGCGTCTCGCCATGTACGTGGCAGGGCTATGGCCTATATGCTGGGATTGTTGCTGCTGCTGGTCCCGCTGGCTAGCTGTGGTGGGGGTACGTTGCAGGCCCCGGCCGCTGTTCAGTTTACGCCGATTGATCTTGGTATCCCGGCCGAGGCTCTCAATTCCCCCATCACAGGGCCGGTGCCGGATACAATGCCGCTGCATGTCTCTGTGACGTTCAAAGTCAACCAGGCGGTCCTCAATAGACTCAATGGCCAGAAGGTGCAGCCGGGGCAGCCTTCGCACCTGGAGCAGGATGCGAATCAGCTCGGTATCAGCGATAGCACCTACCAGAAATTCAAGAACTTCTTCGGCATCAAGGGCATTAGCTTAAAGCTGAGCAAGATGCGCACTAATCTTACCATCGATGCCAAGGCCAGCACTTTTGGCAAGGTATTGCAGACCAGTTTTGCGTACCACCAGTACCACGGGCGCAAGTTCTTTGCTCCCAAAACACCCCCGAAACTGCCCAAGTTCCTGGCAGATTCTATCGTTGCCATCACGGGGCTTGATGACTTTAGCACGCCGCCACAGCGCACGCCTGTGAAGCAGTCCTATATTCTGCCAGGCTCCGCGAAGCACCCGGCACAGGATTGTAATGCTGATCGCCAGACCCTGTTTCCCAAGCAGGTGGCACACGCTTATCACTATGATGAACTGTGGAACCATGGCTGGCATGGCGAGAATATGACGGTGAACCTGGTGGAGATCGATGGTTTCTACTCAAGCGACATTCAGAACTACTTCTCCTGCGTGAACTACCATGGTCATGCCACGGTTAGCAGTGTCGATGGGGCGCCCACTCAAGCTCTGGGCGAAGCAACGCTGGATATTGAGATGGTAGCCGGGCTGGCCCGCACCGCCAATATTGCCGTCTATCAGACGGATGGCAATACCAGCGGCGACATCTGGACGCAGGTCAATGATGAACTTCAACAGATCATCAACGATAACACGAATAATGCCAATGCTGGCAGTGCCGTCAGCATCAGTCTGGGGGCCGCTGAGAGTGAGATCAGCGGCGCCGACCGGTCGGCTATTGACCAGAGCCTCTCGATCCTGACGAAGGCCGAGCATATGACGGTCTTTGTGGCCAGCGGCGACTGCGCGGCCTTCACGGATCGCGTGTACCGCAGCCTGTCTGTGAGCTTCCCGGCGAGCGATCCCTGGTCCGTGTCGGTGGGCGGTACGGTACTCTCGGTTGATGGCAATGGGAACCGTACGAATGAGGTCGTGTGGTCGGATAACTCGACCCCGTTTAGCTGTAAGAATAACTGGGGTAGCGGTGGTGGCAATAGTCAGCTTTTCCAACGCCCTGGCTGGCAGAGCGGCTACAATGTCAATAACCGGTATTCGCGCGGTGCTCGTCAGATCCCCGATGTCTCGGCGGCGGCCTTCGCGCTGGCGGTCTACTTTCAGGGCCAGTGGGCCTCGGTTGGTGGTACGAGCGCGGCGGCGCCCATCTGGGCAGCCGGCCAGATACTGGTGAACCAGGGCTTGATCTCGCAGGTTCACAAATTTGCCTACTCGCCCCAGGAGTTCTACGTTGTGGCCAACAATAGTCCTGGTATGCGTCCCTACTACGATATCACGCGCGGCAACAACCTGTACTTTCCGGCTGCGACTGGCTGGGATTTCGCTACCGGCTTCGGGACACCCAGTCTGTGGGATTTCTATCAGTCACTCAGCCGGCAACTCAGGTAAAGGCAGGACGGTTGCCGGGTCCCTACTACTCTGTCAAGCTCCATAGAACGGGTGAGCCGCCCCTGTCCGCGTAGGGA
>JBDTHH010000192.1:0-8128 GCA_039937055.1 Ktedonobacteraceae bacterium
GCGGCTCACGTGGGTTCCTCCTTCTATATCCCTATTCATCGGTGCGTATCGCCACGATGGGGTCGAGCCGCGCGGCCTGGATGGCCGGGTAGAGGCCAAAGACGATGGCGATGGCGGCCGAGACGGCGAACGGCAGGATCAGGGTTGCCGGGGTCACCAGGAACGGGAGCTGGGTAGTGCTGGTCAGCACGTTGCCGATGAGCAGGCCAATCAGCAGGCCGATGGCGCCACCCACCAGGCACAGCAGCAGCGCCTCGATCAGGAACTGGTTGCGAATATCGCGACGGCGCGCCCCCATGGACATGCGAATGCCGATCTCCCACGTGCGCTCGGTGACGGAGACGAGCATGATATTCATGATGCCGATACCCCCGACCGTCAGCGAGATGGCGGCGATGCCCACCAGCAGGAACTCCAGCACCAGGCTGCTCTGATTGGCAGTCTGTAGGTTTTGTGCGAAGTTAAACGTATCGAAGTCGGAGGCCCGACTACCGCTGATGTGGTGGTTACTGCGCAGGAGCGCCGTAATGTCCTGCTGGGCCTGGCTGACGTTACTGGTGCTATCGACCTGGACCTGAATCTGGTTAACCGTATTCGTATTTTGCAGGCGCACCTGGGCCGTTTTGAGCGGGATATAGATCACATCGTCCTGTGAGAACCCGCCGCCAACAGGGGCAACCACGCCCACGACGCGGAAGCGCTGGCCGCTAATGATGATCGTCTGCCCAAGCGGGTCGGTGCCTGAGGCGTCGAAGAGGTTGTGGCGCACGGTATCGCCAAGCACCGCGACCTGTGTGCCATTGTCCTCATCGCTCTGCGTGAGCCAGGAACCTTCGGCCATCTGTAAGCTCTGGATCGTCAGGAGGTTTGCATATATGCCCTCGGTCGTGGTTGACCAGCTCTGCCGGCCGTATACAGCCTGGGTGCCTGTCGTAACGAAGGGACTGACGGTAGTGACATGCGATACATGTTGCAGGGACTGCACATCGTTTAGCGTCAGCGTACTGAGGGTGGCGCCCCCCTGAGAAACACCGCCCTTGCTGCTTGCGCCCGGAAAAACGATGATCGAGGTCGCGAAGCCGGATAGCTGGTGCTCGAAGTAGGCATTCGCGCCCTGGGTCAAGATGAGCGCGCCCATCACGGCCGCGATGCCGATGACGATGCCGAGCGCCGTCAGGAACGAGCGGCCCTTGTTGGCCCACAGTGCCTCTACCGCGCTGCCGACGCTCGCGCCGAGTGTAGTCCCTGGCCGGCGCGGGCGCACGCGCAGTTCCGCGAGGATGCTCTCCAGGGACGATGACTGGGACGCGGGAGATGCGGGCGGCGCTAATGCGGCGTTATTCAGTTGTGGCGGGGTGGGAGTGCTCACAGCGTCTCCTCCTTCACGACAGTCTGGCCCTCGACGGTCTCCGCATCCACCAGCGCGGCCCATTCTTCTTGCGCCGAGCGCGGGTCGGCCACGGGTTCGTCGCGCACAACGCGGCCATCGAGGAAGGTCACCTGGCGCCTGGCATAGCGTGCGATGTTGGGATCGTGGGTCACGAGTACGATGGTCAGGCCCTGCTCGTTGAGCGCCTGCAACACGCCCATGATCTCCACGCTGGTCTTGCTATCCAGGTTCCCCGTGGGTTCGTCCGCCAGCAGCAAGGCCGGACCGTTGATCAGCGCGCGGGCGATGGCCACGCGCTGCTGCTGGCCGCCGGAGAGTTCGGAGGGCTTGTGGTGCATGCGCCCGCCCAGCCCCACGAGTTGCAGCACCTTGCGGGCGCGCCGCTCGCGCTCGCGCCTGGGCAGCCCCGCGTAGATCATCGGTAGCGCCACGTTTTTGACCGCGTCGGCGCGGCCAAGCAGGTTAAAGCCCTGGAACACAAAGCCGATCAGCCGGTTGCGCACGCTGGCCAGCCTATCGTTCGACAGGCGGCTAACAAGGTTGCCCGCCAGCCAGTACTCGCCCTGCGTCGGCCGGTCCAGGCAGCCAATCAGGTTCATAAAGGTTGACTTGCCCGAACCGGATGGCCCCATGATTGCCACGAACTCCCCTGGATAGACCTCCAGCGAGACATCGCGCAGGGCGGGCACCTGCGTCTTCTTCCCCAATATATAGGTCTTTTTCAAATTACGCGCGGCGATCACCGGGATAGGGGCCGGGGCCGGGCTGCTCTCCTGCTCCTCCACAGTGGCCAGCGCTGTCTGCGGCTGCCCTACCGGGGTTGTGATCGTCGTATCATCATCCTGTTTTGCCATAGCTAGCTCTCTCAATCTTATGTGTACCGCCCGGACGCGGCCAGCCGGGTCCCTACGCGGAAGACGCCCGGATGCGGCCAGCCGGGTCCCTACGCGGAAGAAGCCTAACCTTTGCTTCCGCCGCCATTGCCGCCAGGAGCCGGGTTCGGGCCGCCGCTGGTGCCGGTAACGATGGTCTCCTGGCTGGAGAGTCCCTGCAGGACCTCATACGATGTGCCATCGGTGATTCCCAGCACAACGGGTCGCGCCACAAACGCATTCGGTCCCCGCTGCTCGATTACAAAGGCCGGAATGGGGCTCAGCGCGGCGAGGCTCGGATCCTGGTTTTGCATGCTGGTGAGCATCTGGCGCGCCTGATTCACTGCGGTATTGGCATCCTGCTGGCTGATAAGCTGGGGGGAGCCGCCGGTGGCCTGGGGATCGCTCGCCAGGCGCGCGAAGTTGATCGCGTCCACCGGGATAAGCAGGACATTGTTATGCTGGACCACGGTAATCGTGATGCTGGCCGTCATGTCCGGCAAGAGATTCGCGTTCTGCACGCTCTGCTGATCAACGGCGATGATCACCGGGTACGTCACCACGTTGGAGGTCGTCGTGCCGCTGGCGGAGATGGCCGCCACGCTGCCTTTGAATGGGCGGTCGCCATAGGCATTGACAGTGAACACGCCGGGATCGCCCACCTTGAGGTTCGCGGTATCGGCCTCGTTGACGTTCGCCGTTACCTGGAGGGTCGAGAGATCGACGATCTGGATGAAGGCGCTGCCCGACGTGGATGTCCCGCTGCTGCTCCCGTTCGCCGGAGCACCGGGGGTACCGCCGACGGTGCCATTAATCACTGTCACCGTCCCCGCATGCGGCGCTTTGAGCGTGGCATTATTCAGGTTATGGTTGGCGGCATCGAGCTGTGTCTGCGCGATTTGCAGCGTATCCCGCGCCTGAATCACCGCCGGCGTGTTCACCCAGCCGGCCGCGACCTGCGTGTTGTAGAGCGTGTCCTGGTCGGCATTGACCGTCGCCTGTGCCTGGTTCACGGCATCCTGGAGCGCGGTCCTATCGAGCTTCGCCAGGGTCTGCCCTTTCTTGACATGCTGCCCCACTTTGACATCGATCTCGGTAATCGTGGCGCTCGTTCCCGCCACCAGATTATAGGTTCCCGGACTCTGCAGCGGCCCGGTGGCGCTGATCGTGAGGGCGATATTGCCCTGGGTCACAGCCTGGTGCTGGTAGCTTACTGTGGCTTTTTTGTTCAACAGTGAAAAGGCCAGGCCTCCGACGATCACCAGCAGCAGCACGACGCAGATGCCAATGATCCAGCGACGCCGCCTGGAGCGCGGCTCCAGATCATCCTGCATGCTGAGATCGTTGCTAAAACCGGGAAGCGTCAGCATTTGATTGGTAGGTTTCTGCGTGTTTTGCGCGCTTTCAATACTGTTTTTTTGTTGCGGCATAAAGCTGCACTCCTCTTCTCAATCCTGAAATGTGCTCTATCTTAAGAACAATGGGCCAATAAACAACAGATAAAAATTCTGGACTGCTGAACCTCTCCGTAGGGGCTATGGCTTGCTAGTGAAACGCGTGCGATAGTGTGACAATCATTTCGACAATCAATACGAACGAGGTAAGCAATTGGTTCGACTTACCTGCATTTCTACTCATCTATTTTTGCAAATAACTAGTTAGATAGTGAAAGTATAGAGTGGAAGAGGGGAGTTTGTCAAGGGGAGTGTTGCGTTTGCGTCAACTGGACGTGTAATACTCAGGAAAAATCCATAAACAGGTGTACAATAACCATAAGTTTGGGAGCGCCTCTCTGGAGATGGCTACTATGATAGGTATAGGGATGAGAGCAGAGCGTAGTGTCAGGTGTAAATGCGCTCCGCTGCGCGGTTTTCTTTTCACGCTTAGTCATTGCCGTTTTGACCGAGGTAATCGCTTTTTGCAGGGGACCTTTCAGTATGTAGCCTACCATAATACCATAGTTATGGCTGCGCCCGTAGCGGATACCTCCATGTGTTCGCGCACGATAGCGTCTGCATCGCTGAGGGCCGCTGTCTCGCTCCAGAGACGTTTTTCCGAGGGTTTTATCACCCAGAAGCTTTTACCATCGTAGATGCGGAGGTTACGACGAAGAGAAAGATGGTCTGCTACCTCAATACGAAGGGTTGCTGATAGCATAGAAAGAACTTCTTCCAGGCCAGCTACTCTTGATACTCTTATTGAGGTAAGAGATCCATTCTCCATCCGCCCGTTTTGAGTGAATTGGCATATACTGAGAGGAGATTTTTGTCCAAAAGCAATGATATTTGGAACAATTCTGGCGTTGCTGTAGCGTAAAATGCCATCAAGTTGTAAACACACGCGCTTAGCATACACCTCAAGCTCATGTAATGTCGGCTCAGAATAGGCTTCTATATTGGGCAGCTTCTTTCTAAAGAGAAAGGGCTTGATGCTATACTGCAAGGTATCTTCAACTAGAATGCGTTCTTGCTCAGAGAGATCATACAATTGAAATATTGTTTGATTCAGCTCATTTTCTTTAGCAGAAATTTCGTGAGCCAGGGATGCTTCCAGTGCTGATTGCCAGTTTTCTCGCAGCCAGCGTTCTAGTTGCAGGACTTTCGTCCATAGCACGCTATCACTGGCAAGAATAGTACCAGGTAGACGAATCTGTTGCCAGTCGCCTACTTCGATGAGCCTACGGCCCCAACCGAGGCCAGAACTGAACATAAATGCCATATAAAATGCCATCCTGGAATTAAAAATAGCATTCAGGCGATAGACCAGGTCTGGGTGAGTGATACTAGAAGGTATTCCGTAGTACATTTGATCTATTATCAGGCTATCTTTATTGTCTGATCCCTCGGCCAGAACAATACATGCTTGATTATTACGAAGCGATCTTGAGATGATCAAAGCTGGCAATCGTAAAGACTTAGTGTTACTTCTTCGAGCAATTGTTGGTCGAGTAAAAGGCTCAAGATTGGTAATATCAATACCGTAACGGGCAACTGACCCGGAAGGGAAGAAGGGTTTTCCTAAAAGGCTGCCAGGAGTAGGTTTCTGAGTACCTTGTCCAAAAGTAATGCCATGGTGGGCAAGCTCATCAATGCCTGCATCAACAAGGACTTGTTTCAGGGAGGGATATTCCTGTAATCGGTTAAGTAATCTATAGTCCCTGGCGATACCTCGGAAGGCAGACTTCCATAGAAATGGTTTCTGTTTGACCACCTTTTGAGAAAGATAGTGAATATCATCCGAGGTGATAGTAATCTGATCTTGTCTTTTTATATTGGGGTACCACCTGGGAGTCAGGTACATAAGCTTATGATTCAGGGGGGGGTTAGCTATATGGAATAAAATAGCGCTTGCAGGCAGACGGGTTGAAGTTTGCCCACCAAATAAAATATTCTCTCCTACAAGGTCGGAGAAGTTTACAACTATGTCGACTGTGTTCGTTTCAAGAAATCTGTTTAGCCACGATCTATCCTCTTGTTGATAAAATACCCGGCTGCAAACAATAAAAGCTATCCTGGTTTTTTCTGTGGCAAAGTCGCGAGCGCGCATTAGAAAAGCTTGATCGGGCTTATTATCAGGAATCTCATTCCTGACACAATACTTTAAGCCCCACTGAGAACCGTGTTCTGGATCATCTGGGTCGCGTGGAGCCGTTTCTGCTTTTAAGGCTGTCCACGGCGGATTGCCCACAATGATGTCGAAGCCTTTGTCTACAAAGGGAGGCATATGATTAAAAGCATGGTCAATGTTGCAAAAATCTTGTACATAAAGATTGGGCGATTGAGTTGCCGCAGAAGTTGTATAGAGCAAATGTGGGAATTTGAACCATCCATGTTGTGGATCAAATTCCCACTCCAGTAATGCCAGGTACAGGCTAAAGGCTGCCACATTTACTGCATCAGGATCAATATCTATGCCGAAGATCTGTGTACGCAGTATCTCTTGTAGTTCATCATGCCCCAACGGTCGCCCATATTCTTTAGCACGTAGCCATGCAAGGCGGCGAAAAGCCTCCACCAGAAAAACTCCTGATCCGCAGGCAGGATCAAGGACTCGTGCAGTGTACGTTATATTGCGCATCGCCAGACTTAAAACCAGTTCAACGAGCCCAAGACGGGTATAATGGACGCTTCTCTCTTCAGCAGCCTTAGGATTAAGATTATGGGCAAACATCTCATAAATACTACTAATAAGTTCGATAGGGATGATGTCAAATTGATAGGGCCAGAGCCGCTGTTGCGTAACAGGATAAGCATGCATATCTGTACCGGCAAGGAGTTGCTGAATTACTTGCAGATGAACGATGTCTACAGTGTTCTCTTCACCGACCCTCAAAGGGAACAGATCGCCGTTGAATGTGTTACGGAACCATCTAAAAAATTTATAGGTAGCCTCTTTATCATTGAGAAGCTCCTTAAATGAATTATAATGGTATTCTTTGAAAATGCTTGAATTAAGTATAGACCTATCTAACAGATATGAAATAAAAATTGCCCGACCGAGGAGAGCATGGGCTATTGAGGCTTCTAACACTTTTGCCGGTGCTATGAGTGTAGGCGTTGTCAATATCTCCACTGTCTTTGAGAGATCAGTGAGCATGGATATGTCAACACGCTGCTCTCTCTCAATCTTTCGACCATAGAGACTTTGCCAGAAAGCCCCACTGTCGAAGCTGCCTTTATGAAGGGCTTCGATATCTCTAAGATGTTTCAATTGGCTGCCAACGCGAGCCAGAATGTCTAAGAGATGGCTATCTTCTGTATCGTTGGCTTGTGGCCGTGCAAAGCTATCATAGATACGGATAGTATCCGGAGTGATAATCCACAGAGTTGGGACGCGTCCTTGATTCCATACGGAGGTACGGAGCTTAATAAAGGTATCGGCTGCAGGCTGGTGGTCAAGGAATTTAAAGTAGATGCTTGGCGTCCCTGGAGCTCCTTCAATTTGATTTGGAACTTCGTACACGAGATCAACGGACGAAGTTTCCGTAGTACTTGTGAGCAAACGACCATAGCGAAGATCGGCGTTTACGGATTTGCGAGCAGTTTCTGAGTCTATCAAGCCAGAGGAGCGTCTTCCATTTTGAATGAATCCGCCTTCTGCTAATACATCTGCCATGGCTTCTTGCGCTGTTGAAGTCATAAGCTAGCTCTTCGATCCCCAGATTTTCTTCCTACCAGGCTGTTTATGGCAGGTAGTAATTATGTTCTTTGCCGAGTATACCATAGGCGTCAATTACTTTTATATATTTATACAAGATCTTCCCTCGCTCGTGTAGAAGCGATGGTTTCGGCTCTCCTTGCTAGGCACATTGCCTCCTTTGCCTCATTAGGCGTTGACCAGCGCGATGCTCACAAAAATGATGCCGATGCCCAGCCACTGGCTCCAGTGCAACCTCTCGTGCAGGAAGAGCCAGGCCAGCAGGACGGTGACGGCGCTGAAGAGCGAACTGAGGACGCTGATCAGGGAGACCTGGTCGGTGGTCACGCCAAGGGTCAGGGCTACGAAGCCGGTGGTATCAATGAGGCCGATAGCCATAATCAGCCACCAGATCTTCCCGCTTGGCGGGCGCAGGCTCTGGCGCATGGGGAGGGTGACCAGGGGCACAGTGCAGAGGGTGGTCAGGCGGATAAGCCAGACGGGGGCGATCCCGCCCAGCTCAGGCGCCACATGGAAGCCGAGAAGCCAGAAATCGACTCCGTACATAACCGAGGCCGCCAGGGACCAGCCCACCCCTCTGGCCACCAGACCCTTCCTGCGCCGCTTTGCCTCCTCTGGAATGGTGTTGGCCGGCGTCAAAGGGGTAGCCGCGAGCGCGATGCCGATGAGCACCGCGATGATGCCCAGCCCGCGCGCCTGGCTGACCCGT
>JBDTHH010000193.1:0-9365 GCA_039937055.1 Ktedonobacteraceae bacterium
CCTGCTGAGCAGGTGGTGACCGACGAGCAATTCATGGCGGGCCTCGCCGACCGCACAACGCCGCCGGACCTGGTAGATACCTCGAATGTGCGCATCACTACCGGCTACTTGACGCTCCAGCGACTTGAGGCGATCTCGTTGCAGCCGCAGGTACATGCCGTGCTCTTCTTCAGCGGACGCTTCAGGGGTTTGCCGCCGACGAAAGGCTATCATACATGGGTGACACAGCATTTCCATCTTTTACACGACTATGGCAATGGCCAGGAATTGTGGGTAAGATAAGAGAGTAAAAAGTAGTTTGCCAGTTAGATACCGAAGATACACAAGGAGACAGAGACATGGACAAAAAGACAAAGTTTAGCACCATGGAGATTGTGTTGCTGGGGGTCATGGTTGGCTCTCTGATCCTATCCTTCTTGCAGAGTCGTCGCGAGCAACCCAGGTAAAAGAGCGCCTGGATTTCTTATAGACGGGTACCCATGATTCCTAATGCAAGCCTCAGGTCAATTGGCTTGTGTTACAATACTTGCGATTGCAGAAGGCGCTTTAAAAAGCGCATACGCGTCCCGATTCGCGTATGCGCCATGGCTTGCGGCATGTGTTGATACTAAATAGGAGTGAGATCGCTCAGCTTCCAGATCGTGTGTCGGGCCACCGGGTGCGCGTTATCTGGCATGTTGCTCGTAGTTGGAGCAGGGCGCAGGCCAGCGGCGCCCCTCCACGAAAGAGGAGCGTGGTTCTCAGGGAAGACCCTGGTGAGGCCTCCCATCCGGAGCGTGGCTGGCCTCGCCTCCCTCGTGACGGACACGGAAACGCCCTCTCTTTCGGGGAGGGGCGCCGCAGGCCTGCGCCCTGTTGGTTGTCCATGCGATTTTACAGAAGCATGCCGCGTTGTAGTTATCAGAGCGTTAAGCGACGTATACCGCAGAGTAAACGGACTGCAAAGGGATAGTTAAAAATAGGAATAGAGGGCCACAGACCCAAAGGTCCTGGTACCACTAGCCCGGTCTGCATAGTCGATACCCAAAGCTGTGAGAATTCTCGTTAAGAAACGTTATACCTAAACAGTGAGACATTACAAACCATCTTTTCTATGATATACCTGCATATAACATAGCGAGCGAAGGAAACAGCGTGTGAGAGGATGAGTGTACACTCAATTTGGGGGTGGTAGATATAATGACGGAAATGCAGGGGAGTCCGAAGAGGCCGCAGGGAGGCTCCTGGATACCAGATCGTCAGGAAGTGGGTAAACTACTGTGAAGCGCCAATTTGTAAAAATCACCCCTGCTCCTATGATTCAAGATGAGCAGGAGCAACAGGGACCGCAGACCGGGCAGTGGTCGCCAGCAGACAGGCAGGCGGGATCTCCATTTGCCCAACAGCAGGCAGGATCAGCGCCTCCCCCCGTGGCGCCCCAACAAGCAGGCGCAGGACCACAGCCAAATTGGAATGCCTATGGTGTACAGCCTGCATCTCCGCAAGGACCTCCCGCCCAGGCACCACAGCCGTTGCAGGGACCGGAAGCCGCTCGCTGGCCGCTAAGCGGGCCACAGTTCAATAACAATGGTCCCTCGACATCCGGGTTTTCCTTCAACCAGGTCTCGCCGTACCAGTCGGGGGCGAATCTGCCGCTGGCAGGTTTCCCCCCCGGACAGCCCCAGGGACAGATGTTTGCTCCTCCCACCATGCAGCCGCCGCCCGGTTGGCAGGGAGGGCCTTTCATGAGCGCGGCCGCCCCTCAGACCATGAGGCCACCATTTGCGCCAGGGACGGGGCCGCTCTCAATGCCAGGAGGGCCACAATCGGGCTGGGATGGTCCGCCGCCAGGATATCCAGGGGGCGCGCCGCCCTTTATACCACCACCCGGCTTCGGTGATCAGAATGGCCGGGGACCTGACAGGCCGCGCAAGAAGAGACGCGTCCCCATATGGGCGCGTGTCGTGCTGGCTGTGTTACTCGTGTTGCTCGTCGGCGGTGGAAGCGCGGCGGGCTACTACTACTATGCATTCTCCGGCACTGTCAACAATATTGTTGGCCAGCAGGCTCCGCGTCTCAAAGGCGATGTTGACCCCAACCAGGGACGCGGCTCCAACGCCGATATCCTCAGTGGCCCGCGTATCAACATCCTCTTGCTGGGCAGTGACACGGATCAGAAATTCACGGGCCCCAACGGCCAGCTTCTGGCACAGACTGATATCGTGGTGACCATCGACCCCGCCTCGAAGCAGGTAGGCATGCTCTCCATCCCGCGTGATTTCTGGTTGAACATTCCTGGCCAGGGCGTGGGCAAGCTGGATGAAGCGTTTATAAGCCATGGCGCGGCGAGCAGCCGCCTCACCATATTCCAGGACTTCGGCATTCCGATTAACTATTATGCCTGGGTAGGGCTTAATGGTTTTATCAAGGTAATCAACACGGTCAACGGCGTCGATGTCGATGTGCTCCATCCCATTACCGATGATACCTACCCCGATGACATTCATCATCCTGGGGACAAGAATGCCTATAAGCGCCTGTACCTGGCTCCTGGCCCGCAGCATCTTACGGGGGAGGCAGCGCTAGAGTATGTGCGCTCGCGTCACGCGGACCTCGTGGGAGACTTCGGTCGCTCGGTCCGTCAGCAGCAGATACTCACGCAGTTGAAGACAAAGCTCAACAACCCCAATATTGTCAATAAGCTGCCGGACATCGCCAATGATTTGAACGGGTCTGTGAAGACGGATATGGGCCTGGCCGATATCCTGAAGATGATGAACTTTGCGCGCAGTCTTGATATGAGCAAGATCAAGCGTGTGACGCTGGGCCCGCCATACTCGCATTCTGGGGTGGTAAGCCGCTACGGTTCTACCGCGGATGTCGTCATACCGAATTGCGCGCTCATCTTGCCCGTTATCAGGCAGATGTTCGGGCTCGGTGATAAGGCACGCTGCAATATCGGGGCTATCGCGAGCAACAACGGGCCAGTTGTGGCAGCAATCGGGCAGGGGTCGCAGAATAACTACATCGCAGCCAGTAATTCGCTGGACATGGCGGGGCAGGTGACGGATGTTAGCCTGATGAACCTGCAAGGGAACGGTAATAGCGATAACCTGCTTGGCCTCCATAGCTTGATTGATTTACTCTGTATGATTGTGTTTGAATCGCCGAGTGGGGCGCAGGTATAACCGGTATCTATTGCAGGATCGTAGGAATATGAAAAGAAACAACACGTGGCAAAGCTTGTTCTTACTGATGCTGGTAGCGCTCTGCTTGCAGAGCTGCCTGGGTATTGGCAATACCAACAACACTGGTTTTAAGCAGACCAGCACAGGGGGGAATACGCAGGTTGGCGTGAACCAGCATCCGAATCTCTTCAAAGGCAAGTTCTATTTCACGGTCAATCGCAACATGTGGGTGCTTGATGGCGCGCTCAACCTCCACCAGTTAACGAGTGGACACGATGTACGCGATCCGGCGATCTCTCCTGACGGGAAACGCGTAGCATTCATCGTGCATTACAAATTCTACAACGACCTGGAGTACATGTCGGTCAACACTGGTCCCTGGCACATGCTCAAGAGCGGCAATGGCCGTTACCACTTTGACCCGGGTCTTGCGGTACCCAAGGCTACCTTTGCCTGGTATGCGCAGCCTTCATGGGCGCCGGACAGTACCCATGTCCTTTTTCTGAGCGACTTTGAGAAAGAGCAATGGTATCACTACACTCCGCAAGCTCCGCTCCTGGATTTGCAGGTCTTCTCAATGTCGATCAACAATCCGGGGGATACACCGCAGGATGTGGCCTACGCCTATTTCGGCGACGGTGGCAACCGTGATGCGGCATACCGGCCAGGGCATGCGAACCAGATCATCTATACCCATTATGGCTATGACACTACGCGTACCCAACAAGTCATCCAGCTCTACATGGAAGACCCCACCATGATATCGCGGTATCCGCACGGCACCTACTGGCCTGGAGCGCCTGGAAAAGATCCCGCCGTCGCCATCACGCCCGCCAGTGCCGATTGTATCCAGCCTGCCTTCTCGCCCGACGGCAACTCCATCGCGTATATCAAGCGCGAAAGCGATGGGCAGATGGGCCTCTACGTGATGCCGGTCCCGGAGAACGTCACCAGCCACCCCAATGATCCCAATGTTGCGCAGCAGGCATTGCAGCCCTACAAACAATCAACGCGACTCCTGAAGCAGGCGTTCATCAGCCAGCCGGTCTGGTCGCCCGATGGAAAGCAGATCGCCTACCTATCGTACAACAACGAAGAATTCGACATCTGGCTGGCCACGCTCAGCGTGAACCCGCAGACTGGCGTGTCCAGTATAAAGGGGACCCCGGTACAACTAACATCAGGTGGTATCGATGGAGACTCGCGTCCAGCCTGGACGACATAACCTCTTTGATGATATACTGGCTCTGACGCTATCTGTCAGAGCCGCGGATGCCGGCGTCAAAAAAACTTCCCAGGGACTTGAGGTAGGTAGAAATTGAACCAGTTTGAAGGGACATTGATTGCCGGACGGTATGAGATCCGCGAACACATTGCCACAGGCGGGATGGCCAGTGTCTTCAAGACCTGGGACCATCGTGTTGAGCGCATCGTCGCCATCAAAGTCCTGCGGTCGCTGGATAAAAACGACCTGCGGGCCGTCGAGCGTTTCCGGCGCGAGGCGCGGGCCGCCGCCGCGCTGGCGCACCCCAACGCCGTCACGATCTACGACTTCGTCGAAGAGCAGGGGCAGTATTTTCTGGTCATGGAGTACATTCACGGTCCCACCCTCAAGCAGCTCATTGGGCAGCGCCGCCATTTGCACACGCGCGAATCGCTAGAGGTCGCCGCCCAGGTCTGTGCCGTCCTGCAGGTCGCGCACGCGCGGGGGTTTATTCATCGGGACATTAAACCACAAAATATTATGCTGGCCTGGAACGGGGCCGCCGCCATCGGCAATGGTGACCTGAGCGGGGTATGGGTGAAACTGACCGATTTTGGCATTGTGCGTGTGGCGGAGGACGCGGGGCTGACAAACAGCGGCATTGTGCTTGGCACCGCCGACTATCTCTCGCCGGAGCAGGCGCGAGGCGAAACGCTTTCCGCCTCCTCTGATCTCTACTCGCTGGGTGTGGTAATGTTTGAGATGCTCACGGGCCGCCCCCCCTTCGTTGGCCCGACCGCCGTCTCGATTGCTATGCAGCACGCCTCAACCAATCCTCCCGCGCTCCGCCAGTTCAACCCGACGATCCCTCCTTGCGCCGAGAAGGTAGTGATGCGCGCCCTGGAGAAAGAGCCGGAGGACCGCTTCAGCTCGGCAGACGAGATGCGGCAGGAGCTGCGCAGTTGTTCACGAGAACTTTTCGGACGAGACAGCCAATCAATGCCGGCCCAGCTCCCCCCTAATTCTCTTTCGGGCGCGAGTGGACCGGGGGCGTTACCTCCTTCCGCGCGCGGTCAGTATTCGCAGTAGGGTAGCAACAGCCGGCTGCCATGCATTGCATCCCGACGATACCATGATTCATAAGAAATTGGAAAATAAGGAGGGGCGAATTCTAGACTCGCCCGCTAATGGACAAATCTATGGAACGCATACAGATCAATACAGGCCAGGCGCCAGCAGCCATCGGACCATATAGCCAGGCTATTCGCTGCGGCCAGTTCGTTTATACCTCCGGTCAGATTGCGCTTGATCCGGTTAGCGGAGAGCTGGTTGGCGCGGATGTGCAGGCCCAGACACAACGCGTCCTGCAAAATCTTCAGGCCGTGCTGGCTTCTGCCGGCACATCGCTCGCCAATATCGTCAAAACCACGGTTTTTCTGACGCAGATGAGCGATTTTCAGGCCATGAACAGCGTCTACGCCAGCTATTTTGGGCAGCCCGCGCCTGCTCGTTCGACGGTGGCAGTTGCCGAGTTGCCGCGTAAGGCTCTCGTCGAGATTGAATGTATTGCGCTCGTTGAAGACTAATCAGGAGAGAGCCGTTTGAATGCAGCCGTTATCTGGCAGACCGCGCTTGAACGTCTGGATATGGCCCCGCTCGACGCTGTTTCCAGGGCGTGGTTACAATCAGCCCAGCTCACGAGCGCTCCCAGCGTTGGGGCCGATGATATCGACGCCGATGCTACAACGGCCGAGGATCAGGCGCTCTATTTCATGCTGCAAGTCCCCAGCGTGTTGGCGCGCGACATCCTCAATACCCACTGGCGCTTCTCTATTGAAGATATCCTGGCTGATGTTACCGGCCAGCCTGTGACGGTGAGCATTGTGAACGGTCTTGATGATCCTTTTGACGCCTCCTCTGATGCTGGTAGCGCCAGCAGCGCGCCTCCCCAGAAGAGCGACTACAGCTATTATGATTATGATATTCCTGCGAAGCAGCAACCCACGCAGCGCAATGCGCGCTATGGCGAGACAGGCGGTACATCCGACCCGCTGGCAGAAGAATGGGATAACGAGCAGCGCGCCAATATCCTGATGCACAACCGCCTGAATCCACGTTACACGTTCGACGCGTTTATCGTCGGCAACAGTAACCGCCTGGCCCATGCTGCCTCCCTGGCGGTGGCCGAGGCACCGGGCGAGTCCTATAATCCGCTCTTCCTGTATGGCGGCGTGGGCCTGGGCAAGACGCACCTGCTGCACGCTATCGGCCACCAGGGCGTACAAACCGGGCTGGCGGTACTGTATGTCTCGTCCGAGCAGTTTACCAACGAGATCGTCAACGCCATTCGCTACCGCACTACCGAGGAGTTTCGCGCCAAGTACCGCTCCGTAGATATCTTGCTGGTCGATGATATCCAGTTCATCGCCGGCAAAGAGTCAACCGAAGAGGAGTTCTTTCATACGTTCAACAGCCTGTATGAGATGAGCAAGCAGATCGTGATTTGCAGCGATCGCCCACCCAAGGCTATTGTGAGCCTGGAGGAGCGCCTGCGCTCGCGCTTCGAGTGGGGTTTGATCGCCGATATTCAACCGCCAGATCTAGAGACACGTATGGCGATTTTGCGCGTCAAGGCCGATCTGTTGCACTACCGCATTCCTGACGATATCATCTCCTATATCGCCAGCCGCGTGCAGACCAACATTCGCGAGCTGGAGGGCTGCCTGAACCGGTTGATGGCCTATCAACAGTTGCACCGCACCGACCTGACGATGGATGTAGCTCGTGCCGCTATGTCATCGCTGGGGAATGATAACCGCGAATCGCGCCTGGGCACCCGGCAGATCGCTCAAGCGGTCGCCGAGTACTACCATATCTCGTTGGAGGCCATGTGTGGCAAGCAGCGCGACAAGCATATCGTTATGCCGCGCCAGATCGCCATGTACCTGATGCGCCAGGAGACCCAGGCCTCCCTGCTGGAGATTGGCCAGATCTTCGGCGGTCGCGACCATAGCACGGTGCTGCATGCTTACGAGAAGATTGATCGCGCGCTGAATCTGAACCCCACCCTGCGCCGTGAAATCGTGGCGATCCGCGAACAATTGCTGCGCGGCTAGGGATGGTATTTTGTATGAGATCAGGCTATGCGCGTCTCATTGATAGCAGATCCACCGGCATCCGTGGTGGATGTTGCGATGGTGGTCGCTCTGTATGAAATGGATACTGGCTCAGGAAGAGGATGTATGCTGCCATATACGACGTATCTCATCGACCTGGATGGCGTGGTGTACCGGGGGAACGAGCTGCTGCCGGGCGCCAAAGAATTTGTGGCCTGGCTTGAGGCCACGCACAAGAAGTACCTCTTCATGACGAACAATTCCTTTGCCACCATCGCGCAGATCCTGGCTAAACTTGAGCGCCTGGGTATTGCCGCCGACGTAGATCACTTGATGAGTGCGAGCCAGGCCGCCATCCAGAATATCGCGCGCGCCATTCCTGGAGGTAGTGTTTATGTCGTTGGCGAGCAGCCCCTGATGGATCTGGTGGCGCAACAAGGGCTACGTGTCGCCGATGTAGAGTCGGAGCAGGCCGATGCCGTCCTGGTTGGACTGGATCGCTATTTCGACTACGAGAAGCTCACCTGTGCCATTCGCATCGTTGTGGCGGGCGCGCTCTTTGTCGCCATCAATCGCGATCCCTTGCTGCCCGTCGTTGGTGGCTTCCTGCCAGGTACTGGCACCCTGGTCGCGGCCATCGAGGCGGGCAGTGGCGTGAGTCCCGAAGTTGTGGGCAAGCCGCAACCGTTGCTGCTGCAAGAAGCCATGGAGAAGCTGCAAAGTAAGCCCGATGAGACGGTGATGATCGGTGACGGCCTGGACGTAGACATTCTGGCCGGGCAGGCGGCTGGCACACATACTTTGCTGGTGCTCTCCGGCCGCAACAGTCGCGAAGATGCGGCGACATCGACCATCAAGCCAGAACACATCTACCAGGACCTGGCGGCAGTCGTGGCGGAGGTCACGAAAGGCACAACGGCGTAGGTCATCTTCAAGGTATGCTATGATTGTGTTGAACGTCGTGAGTGAAGCTATGTCGGGGAGGATGGTAAAACTATGTATCAGCCAGGAGAACAGTAGACGCTTACTGAGTACTGGAAGCTCGTTGAAACGTTTCCTCAGCACAAGTACGAGTATGTGGATGGCTAACTCCTTTCACCCATCCTGGTCATCGAAATCCTCTCGCCAACCACAGAAAAGTTGGCGGCCTACCAGGCCCTGCCCGCCATTCAGGATATCCTCCTGGTAGACTCCCACAAACGGCGTGTTGAGCACTACCACCGCGTCCTACCCCACCGGTTGCAAAAGTGGGATTTCGTCATGTATGACCAGGACGACCACCTGATAGAACTTGCCAGCATCGGAGTGCAACTCACTGTGCGCGCGATCTATCGGAAGGTCTATCTGGAGCAGGAAGAAGACCCGGAAAGATGAAGTCGCTGCATTACAGTATCGTCATCCAATGGACATAGCCGCCGCCAGAAATGAATGCAGCGTGGTTTCGCCATTGAACCATGCTATAATCCATGCATAGACATGTTGTGGCCAATTGTAAAGACCAATATAATGAAAATAATATGAACCCACAGCTACCTTTGGAAGCGAGAGTAAGCACACAGGAACGCCGCGTGAATAACCTGGAAATACGCATCGAAGACCTCTCTGGGGATATGCTAGCAAGCTTTAAACAGCTATCAACATACCTCGGCACATTTGAAGATCGTTTTGATACAGTTGAGAAAGATATCACCAATATCAAAGGGGATATCAGCGATATCAGAGCGACGATGGCAACCAAGGATGATATTGCCACTATGCAAGGGAATATCGTCGCTATGCAAGGGGATATCCGTACTATCAAAGCGGGAATGGCGACCAAAGATGATATTGTCAATATCCAACAGAGTATACTACTCCTTGTTACTCAAATGCTCGAAC